>CAZJYV010000029.1:0-14364 GCA_964550295.1 uncultured Clostridium sp.
GCTTCCCCATCGAGTTCACCGAGGAAATGGCGCAGGAAAACGGCCTTTGTGTGGACACGAAGGGCTTTGAGGAAGCGTTTGCCGAGCATCAGAAAAAATCCCAGGCCGGCGCGGAACAGCGTTTCAAGGGCGGCCTTGCCGACTCGGGCGAGCAGACTGCGCGCCTGCACAGCGCGACGCACCTCCTGCAAGCCGCTCTGCGCACGGTGTTGGGCGACAGCGTCCACCAGAAAGGCAGCAACATCACCGCGGAACGGCTGCGTTTTGACTTTAGCTTTGAGCGCAAGATGACCGAGGAGGAGCTTGCCCAAGTGGAGCGCCTCGTCAACGAGGCCATTGCGGCGGATGCGGAGATCACCTGTGTGGAAATGACGGTGGATGAAGCCCGCGCCGATCACGCAATGGGTCTTTTCGGCGATAAATACGGGGAGCGCGTCAAGGTTTACACCATGGGCAGCTTTTCCAAGGAGATCTGCGGCGGGCCGCATGCTTCCCGCACAGGCGAATTGGGCGCCTTTAAAATCAAAAAGGAAGAGGCTTCCAGCGCAGGCGTGCGCAGGATCAAGGCCGTGCTTGAATAAAGATGGCACAGTGGTTTGGGTACGATTGGCCGATTGAAGGCGCGCAGGCGCACTTCGCGGTCGATATGGAGCTGACGGACATTCCGGGCTGGGAATGTCCCTTTCTGCTGTACCTGAGCTGCGAGAGCAAACGAAAGGGAGCCGTATCCCTGAACGCCATCGAATCCGCGCGGGCGGACGCGATGCGCAAAGGCTTTTTGAAGGATACGGGGTGCCTGTACGCAGGCTGCATCGAAATCGGCGCGCAAAAGCAATTCTATTTTTACGCGCGCGAAAAGCGGGCGAAAAAACCGCTGGATGAACGTGCGGAGCGCGAGCGCATGCTGCTGTGCCGCTCAGGCGGGGCGGAGGAGCCGGAGTGGGTCACCTACCGCCAGCTTCTCTACCCGGATGCCGCCAAGCTGCAAACCGAGCGCAACCGCGACCAGATCGAGCTTTTGCGTAAAAACGGGGATTCACTGGTGAGCGTGCGCCGTGTGACCTTCACGCTGTTTTTTGCGACGGAAAACATCATGCAGCTCTTTGCGGAGCAGGCGCGGCTTTCGGGCTTCGCCATCGCGGGGCCTGTGTATGAGCCGGAGCATGAGCTTGCCTACGGCGCGGCGATCGTGCGTCTGTCCACCCTGCAAAAATCCGAGATCGACGCGCTGAGTACGCGCGCCATCCGCATCGCGGAAAAATACGGCGGCGAGCTGCGCTATTGGGAATCCCCCGTGGTGCGCCGCGGCGGACCGATTATGGAAAACTGACACAACGAGTAAGGGCCGATTCAAATCGGCCCTTGTTTTATCCGATGCGCAAATCGCTTCCCCGCAGTTCGATCACGCTGTATCCCCTCTGCGAGAACAGGCGGGAGAAGATGCGCTCCCCGTAGCCTTCCAGCACGGCGGCGCGGTCGAGGTTGGTCGCCACGACGGTGGCGCGTCCCGCGTTGCCGCGCTCGTTGATGGCGGCGAACAGCGCCTCAAAGGTGATCGAAGGGATCATCGGCTCCGTGCCGAGGTCGTCGATGAGCAAAAGCTCCGGCGCGCAAAGATCCTCGGCATTGGTGCGCTCGCGGATTGCGCGCAGCATCATATCCACGATGTTGTAGGCGGTGTATTTCTGCACGCTGTGTCCGCGCTCGAGCGCGCGACGGCCGATGCAGTCCAGAAGGAAGGTTTTGCCCACGCCCGTTTCGCCCATGATGATCAGGCCGGGCAAACTGTTAAGGGCAAGCTCGCCTGCGTACAGCTCACAAAGCTCCTTCGCCCGCAGGCTCCTGCGTTTCTGCTCCGCGTTTTTATAGATGGAGGTGCTGAACAGTTCGAAGCGCGCGTCCTTTGCAAGGCCGGAGGATGCGTATTTGAGCGCAAGCATCCGCTCCCGCGCGCAGGGGCAGAGGGCGCCGTCGGGCAGGCAGCCCGTGTCGTGGCAGCGCGCGCATTCGTAGGGGATCTCAAGATAATCGGGGGCAAGGCCGTTGTCCGCCAGCAGCCGCGCGTACTCGCGGGCAAGCTGTTCGAGCGCGTCGTCCACCGATTGACGGCAAGCCGCTTTATCTTCGGCGGAGCGCAGGTTGATGGCAAGGCTGAAGGCTTTCTCCTGCCGTTCGCGCTCAATCTCGGCAAGGCGGGGGATCGCCGCATAGGTTTCGCGCCGTTTTGCCTCGTATGCGGACAACGCGCGCGCGCGCGCCGCCGCGTAATAGGAAGTGAGCTCTTTTGGCAGCATATTCCCTCCGCTTGCGATATTTGAATGCGTATATCTATTATAATAGAAAACGCCGCGCCGGACAATGCTTCCGACGCGGCGTTGTGTTACGGCAGACGATCAGGGTTTTTCAACCTTATTTTCGCTGTCGGATCGTTCGGAATCGGCCAGCTTCATGATCGCGTTCTTGAGCGATTTGGGAAGCGGAAGCCCCATTTCGCCTGCGTTTTCGAGGATGCTCAAGCCCTCGTTGGCAATGTAAAACAGCATCACCGCGGATCGTATGGCGCTGTTTGCCTCGGGTATGATCCGGTCGATCATGGTAGCCAGCGCCACCAAAGCGAATATAAAAAGTTTTTTGAGCAGCCCGCGGAAACCCATCGAGCTGTCAAGCGTTTTGAGGATGGCGGCTTTTGTCACGCCTGTTATGTAGTCGATCGCAACGAAGGCAACCAGCGTCATGCACAGGGCGTCCCACGGACCCCACAGATACACGGCGATGCCGCCGAGGGTTGCGACGCTTGTTTTGATCCATGCAAGTGCCTTTTCGGTCATACTTTTATGCCTCCCTCTGTATACTCAATATATTGTTGATACATATAACCTGTTACAAGCCCGTCGTCCGTTCCGAGCGCAACCTGATCCCATCCGATTTGCTCCGAGGGGGCTGCGATCATCGGGGCGCCCCTGTGCGCAACGCAGACTGCGGCATGTTCCGTGCCGGGGCCCTTGCGCACGTTCACGGCCGCTCCCGCACATCGGGCAAAGCGCGCCTGAATCGCGCGCGCTTCCTCCAGACAGGGGAGGATGCCGTATCGGTTCCAATAGCCCGCGCCGGCTGCGGACAGCTCGCGGATCACCACGCCCGCGTCGCGGCCCTGCGCCTCGATGGCAAGATGATCCCCGAGATAAACGCCCACGTGATAAGCCTGTTTGCCGTTGTGCCGAAAAAGGAGGTTGCCCGGCAGGAGAGCATCCCGCTCGGTACCCCGGCAGGTGTTCAGCAGGCCCGCCGCGTTTTGATCGGCGGCAAGGTAGCCCTTTACGTTCTGCAGGTAGCGCATCACGAGTCCGCTGCAATCAAAAAGGGGAACGTTCCCGCTCCCCGCGCCGAGTTTTTTGCGGATCAGCATCTTGGCGCGCTCCGCGTTAATCGGATTGGTTTCCCGCGCGTCCACCCATTTTTCCCATGACGGTGCAACGCGCCTGCCGTCAAGGTACAAGCTCCCGCCGGAGGCTGCTTCCTGTCCCTGCGCGCCCCAGACATAGGCCGCGCCCTCGCGCGCCTTGAGCCACGCGACAAAATCGGCTGCCTTACTCATCCGCTTCTTCCTCCTGCTGCTCCTCGGGCGGAACAAAACCTGCTCCGCCGTTTTGCGCCGTCCAGCCGATGCCGCAGGCGACTCCGTCCGCAGGGGCGAGCGCCGCGCCAAGCGCGGCTTCCAGCTCCGCAAAGACGGACGCGTCCGCGACGATGATGTTTTCGACGATATTGTTTCTGATAACCGCTGCTTTCATTGATCACCTCATGCCGGTATCCGGATCCAGATCACGCCCTGGTAGCCGGAGCCGCCGGCTTGTTCCGTACTGCCGTTCCTTCCGCCACCGCCGCCCCCGCCGCCGTAGTAGGCGGCGTTTCCTCCAACGCCGGAGCGAGCGCCGCCCGCCCCGGCGCTGCTGTCGCCCGCAGCGCCTCCCGCGTAACTTTCTCCCGAAGCCGCAGGGTTTCCGCCGCTTCCGTTTGTGCCGCCTGCACCGCCTGCGTATAGAACAGGGCCGCTGCTGCTGTAATAGCCGCCGCCTCCTCCGCCGCCCGCGTGCGGGGAAAAATGCGACAAGTCCCTGAATGGATAGGTGGACTGCAGCAGACCCGCTCCGCCTTCATAGTATCGTTGACCGCCGCCGCCCGATCCGCCGATGCTCTTGGAAGTCAGGGGGTAACTTCCGCTGAACCCTGCCGCCCGCGTGCTCCCTGCCGCGCCGCCGCTGACGGATGTCATGCCGCTGCCTCCTGCGCCGATCACAACGGTGAGGTTTGCCCCGAGCATGCTAAAAAAGGAAAGCACCTCACCGCCGCAGCCTCCCGCGCCGCCCTGATGGCCGTTTTCTCCGCCGCCCACCAGGCAAAGCTCGCAAGGGATGCCGCGCGCAAGCTGGTTGTCATGAAACGTAAGCGTTCCGCTCTGCCTGATCTCAAGCAGCCGAAAGTCGCCGTCCGCAAGCGTAACCGGGCCGTGGTCGGTCATGCCCGCGCCGCCCGCGCTGTGGGAAACGAGCACATCCCCGCCTTTTGCGAAGCCGGAGGCAGCCGCGGCGTTCGTTCTGCCGATCATGCCGCCACCGCCTTCCAAAGCGTCAGCGTTTGAACCGTCACCGCGCTTTCGGGGATTGCCGACGCATACACATACACGGTGTCCGTACCGCTTTGCGCCACCGGCGCGAGGATGCCCGAAACCGCGTCCGCAAGCGCGAACACAACATCCGGCACCATCGAAACAAGCGCGCCGCTGAATTCCACGGCCGCGCGGTAGGGGTAAGCCGCGTAGGTTTGATCCTGCGCCCAGTTTGTTGTTGGGATGCAAAGGTTTGCCGCGCGCAGCGGCGGCTCGTAGTAGTCCGCGTTAGCCGCGGCGGCGGTATAGCCGCCCGCGCCGTTCCCCATCAGGATGCCTGCGATGTCCGATAATCCGGGCAGGCCGGCAACGGCCGTTTCCAGCTCCGCCACAAGCGCGTCCGCGTCTTCAATGGCGATGTCAAGCCGATTTTCGAGCGCAGAACAATCCGCCGCGCGGGCAGCTTCGGCGGCAGCCCGGGCAAGCTCCGCCGCCGCGCGCGCCGCTTCCGCAAACGCGCGCGCGCTTTCGCTGGCCGTGCGCACATCCTCCGCGCCGCATCTCTCAGCCTCCCCGGTCAGCGCCGCGTCGAGCGCGGCCTGCGCCGCGAGCGTGGCTGCGTTGACGCCGCCGGAAAGCGCCGTTACGTCGGCGAGCAGGGAGGTCAGCAGCGGATAGTCCGGCACGGCACGGATCGTGTCCGGGTTGAGGATGCTCCTGCGGCACCTAAAATTGAACTTCGCGCTCGTGACGAGCGTCGCAAGGGCAGCACCCGAGTAGATCTGCACCTCGCACTCCGCCATGCCCGGCGCGAAGGAGGAGGGGAACAGGGCAATCGTGATTTCGTTCCCGTTTTCCCCCCCGATAAAAACGCCGTTTCCGTCCGTTCCGCTGTCCTGGGAAACAGTCGTTCCGTCCGACTTGGAAAAAAGAGCCATCACGCGGCAGCCGTCGAGGTCGACCGGCACGCCGTCGTCCGTGAGAACGATCAGCAGCTCGTTGCCCGTATCCCCTTCCACAAGCGTGAACGCGCGGTTGGACAGCGGGCGGCTGATATCCAGCGCAATCCGGAACCGCTTTTTTACCGCAAGGTCATCGCCCATGCGCCGCCTCCTGACGTAGCCAACGTTCTGCCGTATGATTGTACGAGCGCCTCATAGGCCTTTTTGCCGAGCGCGCCGACGAGTTCCTCGCGCCGCCCCGCCCAGTCGCCTGCGCCGGAGGTGAACAGCGCCTCGCGCTCGCTTGCGGAAAGCAGCGACACATACTCGTAATAATCCGCCTCGCTCAAACCGGCGACTGCGGCGGAATCCCCGCTTGCGGCGGAAACCGCGCCGGAAAACGCCGGTCCCGCGGAAAGGGTATCGAGGTAGTTCCCGTACCACTGCGCCGCGATGCCCGCGGCGGCATTGCGGGCCGATGCCGCCATTTGCGCATTCGCGCTCGCCGCCTGCATCCCGAGGGCGGCGTAATGATCCAGCGCGGAGGCGATGCGTTCCGCAAGGGTTGCGGTGTACTGCGCCTCCATCATGGAAACATCCTCCTGCACGTCGTCATCCTCGCGTTCCTTCATAGAGCTGACATAAGTCGACGCCGCCATCCCGCGGGCGGCGGCGTCCGCGTCGATCTCCGCCATCGCCTCATCGCCGCGCACGCGGCGTTTGTTGATCGCCAGATCCACGCCGGGGCGCAGGATGTCCGTATAATCCCGCGCGAGTTCTTCGCGGGTGGGGGTCTTCACCGCGATGCCGGGCGTCGAAAGCGCGCCGAGGATGGCGTCGTAATAGCTCTTGAACGCATCGATGTTGGCGGAATACGGATCTTGGTTTTTTGAGGCGTATGTTTGATAAGCCGCTTCCGTGAGCGGCCCCCAGATGCCGTCCGTGCGCACGCCCAGCATACGCTGGTAAGCGCGGACCTCCTCGCGGCTGTCGACGCCCGCGGGCGCGGCATAGCCGGAAAGCTGATAGGCTGCCATAGGGTCTCCTTTCTTGTTACAGCGCACCGTGCGCGGTTTCGAGGGCTTCGATACGCGCGTCCAGCTCGCCGATTTTCGTTGCGATGATGGTAAAATTCTGGTTGAGGCAGTTTTCGATCGCCCGCGCTTTTTCATAATCCGCCTGGTCTGCGTTTGGGGCGGCAAGCGCCGCGAGCGCGATGTCATACAGCGCGCGCATGTCAAGCGCCATTCAGATCGTCCTCCGTTTCTGTTCAAATTCGACTTCCACGCCGGAGGTGATTGTAAAACGCCCGCCCGCCTCGTTGCGCAGGGTCAGGGCGAAGGTACGCCCCTCGTTTTTGAGCGGAACCTCAAGCACGGCGCTTGCGTTCTCCGGCAAAAGCAAAGTATGGGTTTCTGTCAGCGCATCGGTTTTCACGTCCACGATCGTCGCGGATGCGCCCTCGTCCGTGCTGCCGCGCAGGTACAGCGCGCGCATACCCTTGACGGTGCTCTTCTCGTGCAGGTCCGTTTCCGGCGTACGCCACCACGCTTCAATCGGCGCGCCGTCGTAGGTATCGCCCTCATTCAGGCGGCAGACGTGCCGGTTTGCGTCGATGAGGTAAAGCGTGCCGTCCAGCGCGCAAAGCCCGCGCGCGTCAAAGCCGCGCCGTATCATATAGCTGCTTCGCACGAGGTCGTATTCGATCAGCGCGAAACCCCCGTTGTCCGTTATGGAAAAATAGAGTCTGTCCCGGCAGAGCGCGGCCATTGACGCGGAAACGTCGCCCGCACCGAGCAAAAGGCGGATGCGCCGCGCGTCCCGCATGGGTTCGGCGGTCACCCCGTTGAAGCAGCACATGCCGCCCGCCGTCATGAAATACAGCGCGTCCCCGCAGCGGACAACGGCGGTGTTGACCGTGCGCTCGGCGCGGGAGTCCACCGCCTCAATGGTAAAACGGGAGGGCTTGTCGCCGAGCAGGCGGTAGATGCTGTGCTTTTTGAAGATCACAAGCTGGTTGGAAAGCGCGGCAAGGCCTGTGATCGGGTCGCTTGCGACGCTGCCCACCTCCGCGTGTCCGCCCTCCACGTTGGGGGAGGCTTCCACCGGTCCCCACGCCTCGATGCTGCGGCCGTCCCCCGGAAGCTGGCTCCAGTACAGGCGGTTGGGGTTTTGCGGGTCGCCCGCGGAAAACAGCCTGTTGCGGTATACGGAAAGGTAGTTGACGGGGATGTCGCTCACATCCGCGGCGCTGCCAAAGGGCGAGGCCGTTTGCCCGTCAAACTTGACGAGCTGCCTCTCCCCGCAGCCGATGATGAGGACATCCGCGCCGCCGATCTGCGCCTGTTCAAAATCGAAGCGGCGCGCTTCAAACGCGTTTCCGTAGGCATAAACGGCTTCCCAAACCGTCCCTTTCCACGCGTAGAGCGTGTCGCCTGCGGCGACGATAAAAAGGTCGCCCCCGCTTCGCGCGCAAGCGAACAGCGCGCGGATCTCCCCCTCGCCGGGAACGGCATCGGGAATGTGCCGCACAGAACCCTTTGCAACGGCGAGCGCGCCGTTTTCGGTATCCATATTGCAGGCGTCCGGGCTCATCGAAAAAGGGATGGCGTTCTCGTCGCGGGACTGGTCGATGCCGTGGAACTCGTCGATGCGAAAGATCTTCACAGCCATGCGCTCACCACCTGTTGATGATTTTGTGCGCGTCCGCACCGCCCGCGCGGGGGAGGAGCAGGCGCTTTCCCGCCTCATACATCTGAAAATACACGTTCGCACCGCGCTGTACGGAAACGTCGCCCGAGGCGCGCTCACGGCCGACCGTGTAGGTGACGATCAGCGCGTGACACGTTGGGGGCAGCTCCGGCACGTCCGTCGCGGCGGAAAGCTCCCTCGGCGCGAACCGATAGGTGACGGCAGCGTCCCCGTCGGGGAGGGAGGGGAGAAGCAGCGTTCCCGTTTCCCCGCCGCAAACAAAGGGCGCTTCCTTTCCGGCGCGCGTGATCCGCAGCACTTTCAGGCAGGCGCGGGAGAGCGTGTTGAGGTTGAGCGTGCCGTTTTCAACAAACGCCGTTTCCGTGCGGTGCGGTTTGAGCGCGGCGGCGAGGTCAAGCATGCCGTCGTTGGCAAAACGCGTAAGCTTATCGCGCCACACGTCGAGGGTCTGCGCGTCATGCCCGCGGTCGAGTTGGGCGAGGGCGGACACGATGATGTCGTTGAGCGTCATCTCGTTTTCCCCCTCATGCGGAAAGCTTCTTGCCGCGCCCGCGCCTGTATGCGCCGAGTGCGCCGCGCGAAAGCTCCGCCGCGCGTTCATTTTCGCGGATCAAATCCGCGATCGCCTCCGGCACGTCCACCTGCACGCCGCGTCTTATGCGAAAAAAGTAGCCGTTCAGCCCGCCTTCCCACGGCGCATCCGTCTGCGCGCCGGAAAGGACGATCGTCACCTTCCTTTGCGCGGCGAACGCGTTTTCCGTTTCGTACGGGATGGTCAAATCCTCGTTTTCAATGAGATCATTCATGCATTCTCCTCCTTGTTTGCGGGTCGCCCCGTTCTGCGCCCGTTCCGTCCGTGTCGGGGCGGCGGATGCGGGCATAAAAAACAGCCCCCGGCATAAGGGGACTGTGTTTATCGTGATGATTCGGTTGATTGTCGGATTATGCCTTGGAGGTTCCGCGCAGCCGGATCGCCTCCGGGTCGTCGAGGTATTCGTCAAAGCTTTCGCGCCGGTCGATGAACACGTCCGGCAGGATCTCAATTACGCGGTTTGCGACGGACTGCATGAGCTGATGGTCATGCGAGGTAAAAAGCATGATGCCGGAAAATTCCGTCATGCCGTCGTTGAGCGCGGTGATCGCCTCGAGGTCGAGGTGATTGGTCGGCTCATCGAGGATCAGCACGTTCGCGCCCGTGAGCATCATGCGCGCAAGCATGCAGCGCTGCCGCTCGCCGCCCGAAAGGACGCGCGCCTCCTTGAGCGCCTCCTCGCCGGAGAACAGCAACCGCCCGAGCCAGCCGCGGATGGTGGTTTCATGCTGGTCCTTCGAGTATTGCCGCAGCCAGTCGATGAGGGAAAGCTCCACCTCGTTGAAGTAGGCGGAATTGTCGGAGGGCATGTAGGACTGGCTTGTCGTAACGCCCCATTTGAAGTCGCCCTCATCCGGCTCAAGCTCGCCCGCGAGGATTTGGAACAGCGTGGTGCGCGCCAGCTCATCCTCCCCGACGAAGGCGATTTTATCCCCGGGCAGCACCTTGAAGCTGATCCGATCGAGCACCTTGCGTTCGCCCACGGTTTTGCTGATGCCGTTTACGGTGAGCACTTCGTTGCCGACCTCCCGGTCCGGCTTGAAGTGGATGAACGGATACCGCCTGGAGGAGGGGGCAAAGTTATCCATCTGCAAATTATCCAGCATCTTTTTGCGGGATGTCGCCTGCCGCGATTTGCTGGCGTTGGCGCTGAAGCGCTGGATAAACTCCTGCAGTTCCTTGATTTTTTGATCGTTGAGCTTGCGCTTGTCCTTCTCCTGCCGCGCCGCAAGCTGCGTATACTCATACCAGAAGTCGTAGTTGCCCACGTACATCTGAACCTTGCCGTAGTCGATATCGACGATGTGCGTGCAAACCTTGTTGAGGAAGTGCCTGTCGTGCGAAACCACAATCACCGTGTTGGGGAAGTCCAGCAGAAATTCCTCCAGCCATTTGATCGCGTACAGGTCGAGGTTGTTGGTGGGCTCATCCAGCAAAAGAATGTCCGGCTTTGCGAAAAGCGCCTGCGCGAGCAGCACCTTAACCTTTGTGGGCCCATCCAGCTCAGCCATGGGCTTGTTGTGATCCTCGCCCGATATGCCCAGGCCGTTGAGCAGCTTTTCCGCGTTCGGCTCGGCATTCCAGCCGTCCATCTCGGAAAACTCGCCTTCAAGCTCCGCAAGAAGCAGCCCGTCCGCGTCGTCGAAATCCGGCTTGGCGTAAAGGGTTTCCTTTTGCTGCATCACCTCATGCAAACGCGCGTACCCGATGATAACGGTTTGCAGCGCGGTATATTCGTCAAACTGATAATGATCCTGCCGCAGCACCGCGATGCGCTCGCCCGGCGTGACGACAACCTCGCCCTGGCTCGGTTCCAGCTCACCGGAAAGGATGCGAAGGAATGTTGATTTGCCGGTTCCGTTCGCGCCGATCAGGCCGTAGCAGTTGCCCGGCGTGAACTGCACGTCCACATGTTGAAAAAGCGGCCTTCCGCCGAACTGAAGAGAGATCCCCTGTGCGCTGATCATACATTCCTCAACCATTCCATAAAGTCAACGCCTATCATATCATAAAAGGAATCGTCTGCATAGACGAGGACTATTGCGCCCCGTCCGTCCTCTCCAGCACCGCCACGGTGAAGCAGAACCAGCGTTCCTCGCCCTTGTCGTCCGTAAACGTCACCGTTGCGATGTAGCTGCCCGGCTTGCTGAAGTCCACATCGCTTTCGCATGTGCATGTGGTATCGCGCAGCAGCACGGTGTCGGCAAACAGGCTGCCAACGGGCTTTACCGCGATGCCTGCGAGGTTGATTTCGCCCGTGTAGCCAACGGGATAAATGATGTTGACCGGCGGGCTGACCATGTATGCGGTGGCGTTGGCGCATCGGGCGGGGTCGATTTGCCGGCGGTCGGCATCAAAGGAAGCGTCGGCTGCAACAGCCTGCTCGGTTCCGGGGGATACGACCTGTACGGTATATTGAAAAGAACGTTTTGTGAAAAACAGCCATTGCCGTGCCGATACGGAAACCAGATACACGCCTTCCCGCGTAAAATCAACGTCCGTTTGGGATAGGTCCACGTCGCTTGCCGCGAGGTTTTCTTCATAATACTCGTTGTCCTCGTCGCAGTAGCGGACGCGGCCGCCGTCGATATCCAGCTGCTTGTCCTGTCCGACCGCATAAACGAGCCGGGCGGGGGATTGGATGAGCATCAGCTCCTGCGGGCTGCCGCCGTGCGCGCCGAGGGCGTCCTGCAGCAAACTGACGAGTACAACAAACAACAGAAATGGCACAGCCAGCAAGGCTAAGGCTGTTATGATGAATGATCGATGGTTGTTCATATGCAGCACCTTCAAACGCGATGGGGCGACTTTTCATCCAGTATATCGCCCAAAGGAAAATCGTGTCAATGGAATCCGAAACGCGCCGCTTGCCTGCCCGTTTTCGGAGGGGCGGCTTGCGCCGACCCCCCGAAAGCAGCAGCTGTCCGAAGCCTGCCGTTTACGCGCTCACGCCGTGTTCGATGCGCACGAGCCACAGGTCGTTGAGGATCACCGCGGCGTAGGCGGATACTTTCGCGCCCACGGTGGAGCGCTGGTCGAGCGGGTCGTCCGCACCGGCGGAGCCGCGGGGTTTGACGATGCTCTGCATCGCGCCGCGCCCCTCAAGGTCAACCACGCCGTACGCGTCCTTGCCGAATACGAGGGAAAAGTGCGTGTCCGCCGCCGCTTTGTCCGCGTCGAGCGCGCCTGCCTCCGTGCTGTACACCCGGGTGTCCGCGGCGATAGCGGAAGGAACGGCGGCGCTCAGCGTGAGGGTGCTTGTTTCCTGATCGGCGGAGGCGACGGCATACTCCGTCGCGCCGATGGTCACTTTTGCGTTTTCTGCCGTGAGGAAGGCATACGCCGCGTCCGTGATTTCATCCACAACCACCTCGGCGCTGCCTGCGGTGTGGCTCGCAACCTGCGTATGCACCGCCTGGCGGATCACCTTCGCTTCGGTCGATTCCACGAACACCACGCCGAAGATGCGGCCGATCTCGCCGGAATAGATGGCCTCCGCCCCGGCATATTTGGAAACATCCTGCCAGAGCACGTCGCTTTGCAGGTCGTACGTCGCGTCGGGCGAGCAGATGCAGATGAAATGCGGCCTGCGGCTGCCTTCCCCGGCAAACGGGCGCGCCTTTGCTTTTTTAAGGGTGCGCACGGCCTTGCGGACTTCAGCCGTCGTCAGGGTGTCCGTTGCCGCAATCAGCGAACGGGCAGCCTTGCCGCCCGCGCGCTGCACGTTGTTGCCGCTGCACAGAACGTCGCGCGTCACCCACTCGACCACCGTGCCGATCTGTTCGCCCAAAAGTTCCGCGCTGTCCGAGGCAACCTGGTCGTATGCGGTATCCTCCAACAGGTCGGACAGCTCGACATACGCGCCGTACTGTTCAACCTCGGCCTCCACGCTGCTCTGCGACAGGCTGTGGCCGTTGGGCGTCACGCCCTCCTCAAGTTTGCACAGGTCGGAGCCGACGTCGAACAGGTTCCACCTGCGGAATTCCACGCGTTTGCCGTTGTTGAGGGGGATGCTGCGCTTCTGCCCGTATTTTAAGTGCACAAAGCGCGTCCGCGCGCCTTCGAGTACCGCGCGGTCGTAATAATCCTTGTTGAGGAACGTTTTGCTTTTGCTGTTTGTAACGGTGTTGATGTTGCTCATGCGGATGGTCCTTTCTTCATTTACTTCTGCGGTCGCTCAGCGGTGGCTGAAATAGCGGCGCTTGAATCCGTTGAACTCCTCCGCGCTCATCCCGGAAAAATCCGGCTCGGCGGAGGCGGTTGTTTTAACGCGCGTCTGCTGGGGCAGGGCGCGGCGCGCGCGCAGTTTTTCCAGCGCGTCCTGCATACCGAGGCCGCGCGCGCCCTGTGCGCGCGCATCAGCCGTTTTCGCCGCAAGCTCCGCGTCGCTCAGCCGCACCGCAATCTGCGCGGGAACCTCCCTGAGCAGCGCGATGAAGGTTTCGTCGGAAAGGTAGTCCTCCATGCCGCGCGCAAGCTGGCCGTTCCCTTCCATGCGGGTAAGGATGCTCGCCGCCTGCGCGCCGATGACGCTGTTGGCGGCCGGGCGCGTGTTTGAGCCGAGCATCGCGGCAACCTCGTCCGCGCCGACGCCCAGCGTTTCGGTCATCTCGTCGATGATCTCGCAGCCCAGGCGGTATTCCGGGCTGTTCTCGTACTGCGCGCGCACCGCATCGACGGTTTTTCCGCTCCCGGCGCTTGCCGCCGGGGCAAGCCGCTCGGGCTTCGTTTGGTTTGTGGGGTTCATTCAGTCTCCTTTCAACGCCGTGTTCCGGCAAGCGGCGGCCCCGATTCCGCGCTTGACCAAAACAAAAACGCGCACCCCGAAGGATGCGCGCGCGCCGGTGCCGCTTACGGCAGGCACAGGCCAAAAGTAAATGGAAGAAGTATGCCACTTCTTCCACAATAAAAATTATACCCGATAAAAAACAATAATTCAAGCGCAAAAAAAGGGCAATATAAAAGCAGATCATATGCACGAAAAACGCGGCGCGCGGCGCGGGAGAAAGGGCTGAACAGCTGGATAAAAATCTTCATATATGAAAAACGGCGGCGGTTTGCCGCAAAGATAAACTGTGCGGAATATTGCGAATCTTGTCATGCGGCGCGCGCGCAACTCTTTACATGCCGTGCTCCGTTTGTTATAATGACCGGGAAATCGGGGCTTGCTTGGCGCGTTTTGGTTTGCGCGCCGCGAAGAGCCGGCCGCCCGCTTTTATTCCCCCTGACTAACATGTGCCGCTCGTCCGACACGGCGGGTGCTCTTTTAATAAACGGAGGAGGTTATTACGTTGAACATCTTTATGGAACTGTTTTCCAACGCGCTCGGCTTCACATGGCAAAAAGGACTGATGATCGTCGTCGGTCTTGTGCTGATTTATCTCGCTATCAAAAAGGATATGGAACCCGCCCTGCTTCTGCCAATGGGATTTGGCGCGGTGCTTGTAAACCTCCCGGGCATCCACCTCGCCGGCATCACAACCCTGTTCAACGCCGGCATTGCGACGGAGCTG
>CAZJYV010000030.1:0-4518 GCA_964550295.1 uncultured Clostridium sp.
GTATAATATCGATGCCCGGATGTTCGTAATACCGATTATCTTCCGCAGAGATAACCGCCTCACGTACATGACGAGGGATCTCTTCAAGCTTTATCCAAACACGATCATCACCCGCATCGAGCCGCGTCATCTCCAGACCGCTTTCATCATACACGATGAGCGTTTCCGGAACGTCGAGTATTTTCGATGCATCGAATGTGCGCCAAGCGTCGAGACTGAGGATTTTGACGGCAAAAAAAAGGACGAATCCCGTTACGAGAAGGGCTGCTGTTAGCATGATCGCCCTGATTATTTTGGATAATATGCTTCTTTTCCTAAGTGTGCGTTTCATCATATGCCTCCGGATGTTATTTTACCCGGAAGGCAGTTTATTATTACCTATCTTCGTGGAATAAGATAGGATTTTATGCGTTCGATATAAATTTTCTCGCTGATCCAATACAAAAAATCATAAAAAGCGAAACCCGCTTCCAACAGCGGTATCAACCCCCATGCGGGAATAGGAATTGTGTCTTTGAGCGCGGAAAAATCGACATGGAACAGATAGAAGGCCGTACATATACCGATTGCGGTTAGAACGTTGCAGTAAAGCATACGGATAAAAAACGACAGAAGTTTATCTTGCGCGCGCTTGTTGAGCCATGTTCGGAATATGCCGTAATGGCCGAGAATCGCAATGTAGGGTGCCATATACAGCTTGTCCGGCAGAATCAGAAAACCGATGAAAGCCGAAGACGCGAACGCTATGAGTGCGCCGGAATATGCTTCCTGCTCCGCAAGCATATAGATGAAAACCGTGGAAAGAAAATAAAAGGCGAGCTTTGCCGTTGGCAGCACGGAAGAGGCGTAGAGAGAGAGCACCGTCAGCGCCGTGCACATCGCCCCGAGAGTGATTACCTTGGCCGGATCAAGCTTACGCATGGCTCACCTTCAGCAGCAGCGAATCAGGTCGCCGCCCATGCATTCACAACAGCAGTCCGCGCACAGAAGGCTGCTGCACACGTCGCAGCCCGTGCAGGTGTTGCCCGTTCCGGTTTGACGCGTATTCGTATACGGGCTGCCGTTGCTCCGGACGGACTTGTATGCCTGCGAGTATTCCTGATTGCCCGGCTCCTGATAATAAGCACGGCCGATATAATCCCTCGCTTTGTCATACCAACCTTCCCTGAGGCTGATTATGCCATACAGATAATACCATTCCGCATTGCGCGTCTGGATCGCGTCAAGCACGCGCCTGGCGCCTTCCAGATCGTTGGCGTTGATCAGCGCGCGCGCACGCGCAAAGTCGGACGCATACGGTCCGGAATAGGACCCCCCTTGCCCGCTGTATCCATAATTGGAATGGTTCGACGGCCCGGCGTCCGCGCTCGTGCCGGCGCCTTTTCGTGTGAGCAGGTCATACGCCTCGTTGATCTCCTTGAGCCTGTCGCCGGCAAGATCTTTGAGAGACGCGTCCTGATATTTATCCGGATGGTATTTCTTCACCAAGGCAAGGTAAGCCGCCCTGATTTCCTCCTGTGTCGCATCGCGGGTGACGCCAAGCACTTTATACGAATCCATTCATCGACTCCCTTGGAGCACAGCCTGCGTTTTTGCCGTACATCCGATCATCATTATATTATCGAGTATTTCAACGTTGCGGGCAAGCTTTAAAAGCTGATAAGCTCCGATTGCCTCGTTGAGCGAGTAGTGCATCAGGAACGCAGCGCGCTCAACTTGCGCCCCCGTCGCATTAAAAACGTTGTATGAACCGCTTTTAGCGTCTCGCGTTCGGTCCTCCCATGCGTCGAGAAGATAAATCCATTTGCCGAGATTATACCCCATTGCCGCCATCGCGGACTGCATCAACCCCGTGTCTGCGGAAAAATACGCGAAGCATTCGCGCAAGGTATGTCCGAATGCGTCTGCCGGGGCATCAAGTTCGTCGCAGCATTGTGTTTCCAGCAAAGCGAGTTCACCGATGCCCTGCGCGATTATTTTATCGAGCACGGGTTGCTTCCTCTTTGCTTTTTGATAAGCGCCTTTTAGGATAAGCTTGCCGCCGAGCGCTTTGATGGTACGATCATCCTTGGCGTCATCCCGAAGGTTGTGCCATGCAAGAATGACATTCAGATCTGCGGCATTGTTTATCTGCGCGCTCCCTGGCATCATGGGCTGCTTTTTCTTAAATAGCCGATATGTGCATTTGTGGGGCACACAAAGATCGCTCTCCCCGAAAAGCCCGGAAAGCAAAATTGCGGCAAAAGCACAGTCGTAATTCAAAAAGATGCGGGATGCCTCTCCGTAATGTTCACCGAGGGTGCGGCAAAGGCCGCAGTAGTATGCCTTGTACTGCGTCAATTCCCTGACTTTTAATTCATTCTTATCGGGTGCGACATAACCAAACATATCCTTGAACCCTTTGCTTTCTATCGGTGTATTTTAACATAATATTCAAAAAAGGCAAAGCCTCCAAAGCATTACGGACAGCGCACGCCGTATTTAAGTGCAATCTGAATATTTTTTTAAATATTAATTGGCAGGGGGACTTCAAAAATGTATTTGACTTTGTTACAATATATGTTGTAAACGCCGTAATACGGCAAATATGGATTGGAGGATTCAAAACCAATGAAAAAGATCGCTGCGATTCTGCTTGCGCTTCTTATGGTAGCGACATTGTTCACTGCCTGCGCCAAGAAGGAGACCTATGAGATCGCTTTGGTAACGGACGTTGGCAACATCGATGATAAGAGCTTCAACGAAGGCACATGGCACGGCGTTGAAGAGTATGCCACCGAGAACGACCTCACCTATGCGTACTACCGCCCCTCTGAAGACAGCCAGGCCGCTCGCGTTGAGACCATCGGCACCGCGATTGAAAACGGCGCAAAGGTTGTTGTCTGCCCCGGTTTCCTGTTTGAGACTGCCCTTTATGAGATTCAGGATCAGTATCCTGAAGTGATGTTCCTGCTCATCGACGGTCAGCCCAATGACGGCGATTGGTCGAAAGGGATGCCCACCTATAAGACTGCTTCCAACGTGCACTGCATCCTTTATCAAGAGGAGCAGGCTGGTTATTTTGCCGGTTATGCCTCCGTTATGGACGGTTTCCGCAACCTGGGCTTCCTCGGCGGAATGGCTGTTCCGGCCGTTATCCGCTACGGTTACGGCTTCGTGCAGGGCGCTGAAGCCGCCGCGGCCGCCCTCGGTCTCGCCGCGGGCGATGTGAGCATCAAGTACTGGTACAGCGGCGTGTTCGCTCCCAGCGACGACATTAAAGTCAAGATGGCCGGTTGGTATTCCGAAGGCACAGAAGTCGTCTTTGCCTGCGGCGGCGGCATCTACATCTCCGCTATTGCTGCTGCCGAAGAAGGCAACGGCAAGGTGATCGGCGTTGACGTCGACCAGTCTGCCGAGTCCGAGCTGATCATCACCTCCGCAATGAAATACCTCACCCAGTCCGTCAAGATCGCGCTTGGTGAGCTGTATGCCAACGACGGAACCTGGCCCGCGGCCAATGCCGGCCAGACCGCAGTGCTCGGCGCTGCCGCCGACTGCGTCGGACTGCCGACCGCCGAAGGTTCCTGGAGGCTTAGCACCTTCACTGTCGACGAATACAATGCGCTTTACGAGCAGGTTAAGTCGGGCGCGATCGCAATCGATAACACCTCCGATCCTGCCGTTAAGCCCGCCGTCACGCTGAGCGTCGTCGATTATCAAGAGTAATTACCATTCAATAATCGCAACCTTCGGGGCCTGGGAATGTTCCCGGGCCCCGGTTTAATCAGAATTCTATCGGTCATTCTATTCATAACAACCGCAAAGAAGGGAGTATCCCTATGAGCGAATACGTTATAGAGATGCTTAATATCACAAAGGATTTTCCGGGCATCCGCGCGAACGACGATATCACGCTCCAGCTCCGACAAGGCGAAATCCACGCGCTGCTCGGTGAAAACGGCGCCGGAAAATCAACGCTTATGAGCGTGCTGTTTGGCCTCTATCAGCCCGATTCGGGCATCATCAAAAAGAATGGCGCGGTCGTAAAAATCAACAACCCCAACGATGCGAATACGCTTCGTATCGGTATGGTTCACCAACATTTCAAGCTGGTTGAGATTTTCACCGTCCTCGAAAACATCATACTCGGTGTTGAGCCCACGAAGTCCGGTTTCATCGACAAAACAATCGCAAGAAAAACCGTCGTCGCATTGAGCGAACGCTATGGCCTGCGCGTTGATCCGGATGCCGTAATCGAGAACATTTCCGTTGGAATGCAGCAGCGTGTGGAGATTTTAAAAATGCTCTACCGCGATAATGAAATATTGATATTCGACGAACCGACGGCGGTGCTGACCCCGCAGGAAATCGACGAATTGATGGAAATCATGCGCAACTTCACCCAGGAAGGCAAATCCATCCTCTTTATTACGCATAAATTAAACGAAATTATGGCTGTTGCGGATCGCTGCACGGTCCTGCGCAAGGGAAAATGCATCGGTACGGTAAATATTGCCGATACAACCAAAGAAGAAC
>CAZJYV010000030.1:4528-14326 GCA_964550295.1 uncultured Clostridium sp.
CAGCTTCAGTGTGGAGAAGGACGAAGCAAAACCGAAAAACCCCGTGCTCGATGTGAGCAACGTGACCGTTCCTTCCAAACTCCATAAAAATAACGCGGTTAAGGATGTTTCATTCAGGGTTCACGCGGGCGAGATCGTTTGCCTGGCAGGTATTGAGGGAAACGGCCAAACCGAATTCGTATATGCGCTAACGGGGCTGGAAAAACCCAGCGCCGGGCGTATATCCCTTTCCGGCAGCGATATCACCCGCTCCTCCATCCGGCATCGATCAAAACTTGGCATGAGCCATATTCCGGAAGACCGGCATAAACACGGCTTGATCTTGGATTTTGCACTCGAGGAAAACCTCGTGCTTCAGCGTTACTGGCAGCCTGTATTCCAGAAACACGGCTTCATCCGAAAAGACGAAGTTCGAAAATATGCGAGCAAGCTGATTGCCCAATATGATATCCGCAGCGGACAAGGCCCCGTGGCGCTCACAAGGAGCATGTCAGGCGGCAACCAGCAAAAGGCGATCGTTGCGCGGGAACTTGATAAGAACCCCCGCCTTCTTGTGGCCGTTCAACCGACGCGCGGGCTTGATGTCGGCGCGATCGAATATATCCACAAGCAGCTCATCGCAGAACGGGATGCGGGCGCAGCCGTTTTACTCGTATCCCTCGAGCTGGATGAGGTTATGAATGTCAGCGACAGGATCCTCGTTATGTATGAAGGCGAGCTCGTCGGCGAGATGGATCCAAAAGCCACAACCGTACAGGAGCTTGGCTTATATATGGCGGGAGCAAAGCGAACAAAAATCAACCCCGTAGAACAAACGAGGTGAATTGCATGACGTTTTTTCAAAAGTTAATTAAGAGCAAGGGATTCACCAGCTGTTTGGCTTCCTTTGCATCCATTCTCGTCGGTCTTTTTATCGGCATGATCGTTCTGCTCTTTTTCGACGCTTCGCATGCCTTATCCGGAATGGGAAAGATCATCGTAACGGGCATATCGAGCTTGCCGAAGTTCGCTAAAGTGCTTTATCAGGCAGCGCCTTTGATTATGACTGGTCTTGCGGTCGGATTTGCCTTCAAGACCGGCCTTTTCAACATCGGCGCTTCCGGGCAGTATACGGTGGGCGCGTTTTTTGCCATTGTCTGCGCGCTCGTGTTCAAACTGCCTTGGTATGCTTCCCTGCTCGCGGCGATGATTGGCGGGGCAATTTGGGGTGCGATTCCCGGAATATGTAAGGCAATATTTAACGTTAACGAAGTCATCACATCCATTATGTTCAACTGGATCGGACTCTTTGGGGTTAATCTGGCTTTCAGCAACATGACGGATTATCTGGATGTGGGCAACAGAACGATGCCAATCAACGCGGCGAATATCATTCCCAAACTCGGTCTGGATGAAGCGTTCCGTTCATCGTACATGAACATCAGCATTTTCATTGCCATCTTTTTCGCAATCGTCATCTGGATCGTCTTGACGAAAACCACTTTCGGCTATGAACTGCGCGCATGCGGTTATAACCGCAGCGCCAGCGCATATGCCGGAATCAATGCAAAACGGAACATCGTGCTTTCCATGCTCATTTCCGGTGCTCTTGCAGGGATCGGCGGCGGGATATTCTACCTCAACGGAACGTCGCAGTATACGATTGAAAAGGTCCTGCTCGCCATGGGCTTTAACGGCATACCCGTCGCGCTTCTGGCGACTTCACATCCTTTGGGTACGATCTTCAGCGCTTTGTTTATCTCTTATATTCAAGTTGGCGGAGAGGCGATGCAGCCGGTGTTCGTTACGGAAATTATTGATATTATCGTTGCCGTGATCATCTATCTCGCCGCTTTCGCGCTGCTCATGCGCGGAATTATAGGTAGGTTCATCAAGGTGGATACAGGCAATGTCAACGCCGAACCGGATCCGGATAAACCGGAATGTGATCCGGAAAATACCGCGAAGGAGGTCCACATCAAATGAGTTACGAAGTGAAGCTGATTGCGGACATTTTCAGCGCGACCATTCTGTTTGCGGTTCCGCTTCTGCTGGTTGCGATGGGCGGCATGTTTTCTGAACGCAGCGGCGTAGTGAACATCGCGCTCGAGGGCATTATGCTCATCGGCGCGCTTGCAGGAACCTTGACGCTGCGCGCGTTGAACATGGGTGACTTCGGCCCTGCACATCCCCAGCTCGGGATGCTTGTGGCGATCGTTGTTTCCGCGCTGTTTGGCAGCCTTTTTTCCCTTCTGCTGGCGTTTGCCTCAATCAACCTGCGGGCGGATCAAACCATCGGCGGTACTGCGCTGAACATGCTTGCACCTGCCGTCGCGATTGTGATGTCATGGGCGGTTCAGGGTCAGGGGCAAACGACGATCCTCCTCCCCAACTGGATCAGAATCACGCCAGCCACTTTCGGGTTGGCCGGCAATGCCGACAGTTTCTTTCAATATTTAACATTTAAAAGCTTTTATCTGACATTCCCAGTGGCCATCCTCCTGTTCATCGTCGGAACAATCCTGCTGTATAAAACGCGCTTCGGACTTCGCCTTCGTTCCTGCGGCGAGCATCCGCAGGCTGCAGACTCCGTCGGCATCAACGTGTTCCGGATGCGCTATGCAGGCGTCGCCATTTCCGGCATACTCGGCGGCGTCGGCGGTTTGGCTTATACGGTGGCGGCAGGTTCCGCATTCCAATCCACGGTCATGGGATACGGCTTCCTCGCCCTGGCCGTCATGATATTCGGCAACTGGAAACCCCTCAACATTCTGGGGGCTGCGTTGTTTTTCGCGCTCTTCAAGGTGGTCAGCTCCATGAATGCGAGCATCCCGTTCCTCCCTAGTTTTTCCAGCATAAAATCGAGCGAGTACGTCTATCTGATGCTGCCCTATCTTGTCACGATGGTTATCTTGATTTTGACATCCAAGAAGTCTAGGGCGCCGAAAGCTGAGGGCATACCCTATGACAAAGGAGCAAGATAAACAATGGCGAAGCTCTATTACCGATATGGCGCGATGAGTTCCAGCAAGACGGCCAACGCCATCATGGTGAAATACAACTATAAGGAGCGTGGGCAAAACGCGCTTCTAGTCAAACCGCGCGTTGATCTTCGGGATGGGCTGCATACGATGAGGTCGCGCTCCGGCCTGTGTGAGGAATGCGTGCTGTTTGATGAAATGGATATCGATGCCATCAAAGCGCATCAGTACGACTGCATCATCGTGGACGAAGCCCAGTTCCTGACCAAAGAAGAAATTCTTTTTCTTACGGATGTGGTTGACCTGTACCATATCCCTGTGATATGTTATGGATTGCGCGCGGATTTTTCAGGCAATTTTTTTCCGGGCAGCCAATGGCTGATGGCATGGGCGGATACGATCGAAGAGATAAAAACCATCTGCTGGTGCGGTCGAAAAGCCATTTGCAACGCGAGGCTTGACGGAAAGGGCGGCATCACCAAGGTCGGCGAGCAGGTCGTACTCGGCGCGGACGATAGATATATCAGTCTGTGCAGAAAACACTGGCGCGAGGGTGATCCGGGACCGGGGATTCGCGCGGAAAAAACAGAGAAGGAATAACGTTCAAAACATGAGATTTTATGTTGCAAGCGGTCTTGAGAACAGGGATCGGGTCAAGCTCGTTATCCAAAAAATCCGCTCCATCGGGCATGAGATAACATATGACTGGACGGCTCACGGCGATGTGCGCGGCCAGGGTGAAGAGATACTCAATACAGTTGCAGGGAATGAAACATTTGCTGTTATTGACGCGGGCTGTGTGCTGATACTTTTGCCGGGCGGACACGGCACGCATACAGAGTTGGGTCTCGCCCTTGCAAGCCGCCCGAACAAGCGCATTATTCTGTGGTCCGAAACGGGCGAAGAATTCGGCTGTGATTTAAGAACATGCGCTTTTTACCACCACAGTTCCATTGAGAGACTCCACTGCAGTTTTGAAGAATTGTTGGAACGCATCGAAACAATGTAAGTTGAAAAACAATGTAAGCATGGTAAAAAAATGGAGCCGCAAGGCTCCTTTTATTATCATCAGTTTATCAGTTTATCGATCAATCGCCGCCGAAAAGCTTGGTAAAGAATGAGCCGACGGAAGCAAAAAAGTTTTTGATGCCTTGTTCGATTTTGGTGAACGTTTCGGATGCGGACTTCGCCTTGTCAACGGTTTCTGCAAGGTTAATAAGTTTTTGCCGCAACTCGTCTACATCGAGCTTTTCAAGGCTTCTGCAAAGTTCAAGAAGCTGTTCCACCTGAGCATCGGTGATCGAAACGTTATAATCGCTTGCAATCCGCCTAATCTCCGCCCGCACTTCATCATCCGTCATGGTCTGCGTCTGATCGAGGATCGACTTGAGCTCGTTAACGATTTCAGTCGCTTCTTCGCTTCCGATATACTCGGCAAGGTCGCCTGTGGTGATTAATTCCTCAACGCCGACGGACTTGGCAAGCTCGGAAAGAGACTCACCCGTGATGTCCTCATATGCCTTATAAATACCCGTCAATGCGGCAGTGCCTGAAACGGGAAAAGGCGCGCTGACCATCACTTTCGCATCGGTGATGCCCGCCGTCACAAGGGCGTTCGTATACATATCGGCTGTACACCAATTGATGTTTTTCGTGGTAATATCCAAGCCATCGCCTTCCCCAAGGATGGTGATGTACACACAGGAAAGCGCAACACTGCCGATTTTGCTCTCGGGAGCGAGTCCTTCAAGATACTGGCGCTCGTTTTCATTTGTGACGATGATCTCCGGCACGTCCCCTGTCATCAGGCCGAAATCCACATAGATCTGCGTCTTTTGCTCATCTGTCAAGTCCGCGCCAATTGTAACGCGCGCGTCCCCTTCTTCGTATGCAAGAGCCGTGCCGGCATATCCGCCGATAACCATTGCCGCGCAAAGAAAAGCGGCAATCCATTTTTTCATGAGTAGACCTCCATTCCCATTAACGGGGGATTATTTGCTCTCATTATAACACGTTCAGGATATTTTATTTTTAACGTTATGTTAATAATGTCCTGCTCACCCAGCCGATTATGCCGTCATGCTTCACCAAGCACTCTTTTTCGCCCATATCCAGCAGCTTTACCGCGTCACCCGGTTTTAAGGCCAACCGGTTGTCGGTAAAATCATCCGAACAGAGCGTTTCGTTTTCTTTGTAAAGCAGATCGTTCGGGATTTCAAGCGTCTTTCCCGTAAACGGAATCAGGCAAAGCGAACGATCGATCCTTTTTTGGAGCAGTTTTACCTCGCGATGGTTCCACGCTACGGAGGACGGCGTGATAGAAGCTTCCTGTCCTTTTAGCACAATAGCCGTCTGCAGATCGTCCGTATAGAGAAAGGATGATTGATTATTCTCGATCACATAAGCGTTTAGCTGCCCACTGTATTTGACCGCGTTTCCCCCATCTATGCAAACGATGTTCTTTTGCGCATCCCGCAGCGGCAGAAAGGAAAGCCGATCGCCCGTCAGGTGGAAGTAATTACATAAGGGCATGTGGCCGCAAATGACCGTTTTTGTGAACTGATGCTCTTCCTCCATAAACGCTTCGCGCTTTACACAGCGCTCTGCGTTCTGACGCGTTAGATCGCCATCGTCAACGCCCGCGTGTACAAAAACAGTATCTTCGGCTTCAATAATGTGGGGCAGCTCGCGCAGCCACGCAAAGATATCGCTGTACGAACACGAAAGCACTTCACAAGTCTTCTTTGATCCGAGCTGTTTTCGATCGATGTCAAGTTCCGCGCACATATCGGCCAGAATGGAGTTCTTGCGCCAGTCAATATAGGCATTCAAGTCGACGCCATATCGTCCGCAGGCGAGATCGTCCCAGAGCGTATCGCAGTTGCCTTGCAGGGCAAACGCATTTCCCCTCTCGCACAGAGACATTGAAAGCCGCACGGTTTCCAAGCTGTTTCGGCCGCGCTCGATAAAATCACCCAAGAGAAAAAGTGCATCATCTTCCGAAAACGACAATTCGCTCAGCAGCCTGCTCAGCAAATGTCCGTTGCCGTGCAAGTCGCTGATGACAATGACCCTTTTATAACCTGATGTATTCACTTTGACCAGCTTTGCAAATTCCATCGTCACAGCGCCATCATCCTGTTGTTTTTCAGCCATTCGACTGAATTGCGGAGCGAGGCAACAGTTTTTGTTTCAAGCACACAACGGCAGCCGAGCTTATATGCGATGGCCAATTTTTGCGATAAGTCAACTTCACCCGTCCCAAGTGCGCGGTGATTGCTCCTGCCGGCCGCGTCGTGGATATGGAAATGTTTGAGCCTGTCCACGTGCCCGATCATAAACGGCTCATCTATACTGTTTGCAACATGGGAATGACCGATATCCCACGTTAGCGAAAAAACCGGGCTTTCCAGCAAAAGCTCGATCGCATCCTTCTGAAAACCGGTGAAGCCGTCTGTATTTTCTATAGATATAAACAGTTCGGCTCCGCCGATCCAATCCTCGCAAAAATCCCGAAAAATACGGATGTTCTTCAGATAAGCTTCCTGATATTGCTCAAACAGATATACCTTGCGATCGGGCAGCGTCAAATGGATGCCTTTGTGCATGTGCATGTTGATCAGCGGCGCGCCAAGCCGCTTCGCGGCGCTAATCGTCGCGGATACCGTATCGAGATACGCCCCTGAAACAAGGCGGTTGAAATCGGCAACATTCAGGTTTTCATCAAGATGGATTGTGTAATAGAGATGGTGCTCATCGGCGGCGCGGAGCAGGCGGTCGGTTTCACTGAGCCCTTCTATCCCATAAGCGGGAAAATTCATGTTCAGCTCGATGAAGTGAAGTGCCATCTCATGGCAGAGTGTCGCCGTTTCCTCCAGACTGTGAAGTTCGATCAAGTTTGGCATCCCAAAATCAGTACTCATGCTTTTTGTCTGCCCATTCCTCTTCGAGCATAGCGAAAACGCAATCGTCCAGCCACTGGCCGTCCATCCAAAAGCTCCTGACAAAATGCGCTTCCTGACGGAAGCCAATCCTTTTTAACAGTATAATTGATCTGAGGTTATCGGGATCGACGGAAGCTGTGATCCGATGTTTATTGAGTGTGCAAAACAGGTAGTCGAGAATCGCGGATACCGCCTCCGTCGCATATCCGCAACCCTGGTAGGCCGGGTTCAGCGTATAACCAATTTCAGTCTGCATACTGTCTTCCAGAAAGTGAACGCCGATGTCTCCGATCATGATACCGTTGGGCAGGCATACGGCAAGCTGCATCCAGGTGTTGGGTGTATTCGGTATAACTTCAGCGTTCTTTTTGATAAACGCCTCGACCTGCTCGATATGTACGGGCCGCCAGGATTGAAACTTGCAAACATCCGGCAAGGAACGGTATGCAAACAGAGGCTCCTTATCTGTCATAACGAGCCTTCGTATCACGAACCTCTCCGTTTTAATGTCCTGAAACACGCTCATAGAATTCTCCTGCTGTGGGTCGTTTTATCTCGCCGGTATGATTTCAAGCCAGTATCCGTCCGGATCCTCGATGAAATAGATACCAATGTTCGGATTTTCGTAACAAATACAACCCATCCCGAGATGAAGCAAATACGCTTCTTCGTAGCAATCCGTCCTGAAAGCCAGATGGAATTCGCTTTCTCCTAAGTCATATCTATCTGTATGGTCGCGAAGCCATGTCAACTCCAACTCAAAATCCGTTTCGTCGTTGCCGATGTAAACGATGATAAAGGAGCCATCCTCCGCTTTCTTTCTGCGCTTTTCGGTCAACCCGAGGGCTTTCTTATAAAATGCCAAGGACTCCTCAAGATTACGAACATTATAATTTTCATGGATCATTTTAAATGTCATTTTCCGTTTTCCTTTCCGTTGCAAGGCCGCTTGCGCTGCAGAAGTAACCGCGCTCAGTGACTGTCTTTGCGCTCCTTCGTTCGTGCTTTTGCTTCCTCAACGCGAAAGCGCGTGATTTCTTCGATCAAATCATAAGGGATGGGCTGTTTGATCGGAAATTGGATCGCGCCTTTGGAAGTGTGATAAGCGCTCAGCTTCTCGAGAAAACACCGCACGCCGCTTTCGCCCGGATAAAGCCCGATGTGGTTTTTTGCGGCAGCGAAATGAACGATGTTCTCATTTTGCCAAAAAGTCGGCATTCCCCAACTGATCTTTTCCTGAGCATCCGGCGCCGCTTCGCGAATCGTTCTGCGAACCTGCTCGAGTAACGATTTGATCTCGGACGGAAACTGCGCAATATAGGCATCGATAGTTTCGACAACATGTTTTTTATCCTGCATTTCAAACCTCGTATCTCTTTTTATTATAAACGGCTCCAGCTTTGCAGTTCGAGGATATTCCCCTCTATGTCAGTTGCGTACACGAGGGTCGCGCGAAGGCCGTTCGGATAATCCGCCTGCACGAGTTCTCCGATCATTCTCCCGCCCTTCTCAAGCAATTTCTCAAGGGTTTTCGCCACATCATCCACTTCAAAGGCTATATGCGCGATGCCGTAAGTGTTGATTCTGCGAGACATATCTCCTTCCATATCATCATACGAGAAAATTTCCAGCGTGGGATGATCTTCTCCGTATCCGGGCAGGATGAGATGTTCGCCGATGATATGTGCGTCCGGGATACCGGTCAGATGATCCAACCACGCTCCGCGCAAGTCGCGTTTCTCCCCTATGCTGCGGCAAGCGAAAACCTCCTTATAAAAAGCAATCAGCTTTTCGCAGTCCCTAGCAATGATATTCGTGTGCGCGTAGCGGTGCATAAACCCTCTCCTTTCGCTTTCAGCCTTATTATTCGGAAGAACCGATATATCGGAAACAAGGTGTTCGTTATGCAAAAACAGCTCTCATCTATTCTGTATGCAGATCAGCCTTCGAGCTGAAAGTAATCCATTGTGGACGTTCTTCTAAACCCGCAGGATTCGTAAAGGTTGAGCGCCGTCACATTATTCGCCGCGACCTGCAGCATGATTGCATGCACATGGACTTTCTGAAGCGCCTGTATCGCTGAAAGCAAAATAGCGCGCCCGTAACCGTTTTTTCGAAAAGCCGGAAGCACGCCCAACCCGTAAATGCCACCGACATCTGCAACGGTTGTTTCCGCATGAACCTTTCCAACAACCTCTCCCTGCCGCTCCGCAAAGTAGATAACCATGCCCCGTTTTTCCTCATCTTCGGGCAAAAGAAGAGGTACATCCGGAATATTCTGCCCATCTGTCGCATCCGCTGTGTTTTCGCGCGCCCATTCCCCACTGAAGTAGATGGCGTTCTGCCTTGCGACTTCGCATGCATCCGCATTTGTCGCTTTGCGCAGCACAATTCCGCATAATTGTTCTTCCCGAATGTCCGGGAATGGATCGTTAAGGTACATTTCATACTCTGAATACAAATATGCCGCTTTCGTTTTCCGCAAAAACGTCTGACCGGAAACGGAATCCCGATCGCATAATAATAGAACTTCCTTTGAATCTCTGCGTTTACATTCCGCAACAACCAACGCGTACAACAATGAAAACACGCCTTTGCGGCGATACTCGGGATGTACCATGCCGGTTATTTCAAGGCTCGCTCCCGAGCCGCCAAAACTCCCAATGCCGATATAGCCGATGAGCTGCGCATCTGAAAAATACAGAAATTCATCGATAAAATGAATAGGATCCCCGGATGTGCTGGTTTTTGCGACCTGCAGTTTATAGTCCAATTCAAGTTTCAGGGTCGTTTGATCTGTGAGGGAACACACCTGCTCAAGCTCGCGGATAACCGTGTAATCCTCTTCATTCAGACATTCTTTCAGCAGAATCCGCGGGTTGCATATTGGTTTC
>CAZJYV010000031.1:0-14320 GCA_964550295.1 uncultured Clostridium sp.
GGCGGCCTCCGCATCACGCGGGGGTCGCTTTTTCGGTTAACGTCCAGATGTACGGCTGCCCCGTGTGGCCGCCCGACGGTTATGCGGGGAGACGCGAGCAAAAGGGGACGGTTGTTCCTCGATTATTTCCGTGGTAATATAATTTTGACTATAATGTGCGAGGGTATGTTCATGTCGCTGATGTTGCGGGAGATCATGGAGCAACCGGAGGTTCTCGGCCGGGTGTACGAAACAAATCGGGCTTGCATCGCTGCGCTGGTTGAAGAACTCGGCGCGCGCGGCATAACAAAAGCAGTTTTCGCCGGGCGAGGCACATCGGACAACGCCGCGATTTACGCGCAATATATGCTCGGCGTATACAGAGGCGTCGTCAGCGCGCTCGCCATTCCCTCAAGCATGTCGGCCTATGGGGCAACGATGCATTTTGAGGATTGTCTGGTGACGGGCATTTCACAGTCCGGCCGGGCGACGGACGCGCTGTATGTGCTTTCACAAGCCAAGGCGAACGGCGCGCCGACCCTCGCCATAACGAACGATGTTTCCTCACCTATGGCAAAGGTGGCACAATACCATCTCTTCTGCGATGCGGGGGAGGAAAAAAGCGTGGCTGCAACCAAGACCTTCACCGCGCAGATGTACCTTGCCGCATGCCTTGCCGCAGGGTGGGGCGCTAACGAAGATATCTTCCGTGCGCTTGAACGTGTTCCGGCGCAACTGGGCGATTTTCTTACATCGGTTCCGGACACGGTCTCCCGCATGGTGGATCGGTTCCGCTACGCGGACGACGGCTTTGTGCTCTCGCGCGGGTTCAATTATCCTGTGGCGCTTGAGATGGCGCTCAAGCTAAATGAAACCTGCTATATGAAGATCAAGGGTTATGCCGTATCCGATTTTTACCACGGCCCCCTCGCGCAGATCGATGAGAACACGCCCGTGATCCTCCTCGCGCCGCGTGGGGCGCTGTGCGAGGATATCCGTGCGCTTGCCAAACGCATCGCTTCGTGCGGCGTGCGCATCAACATGATCACGGATGACGCGGCGCTGGCCGAGGAATACCCGGATGGCGTGCTTTTGCCGCACACGGGCTTTGAGGCGACATCAACCTTCCTGTTCGCGGCCTTCGCGCAACTTTTCGCGGAAAAGCTATCCATCAGCCGAGGCCTCAATCCGGATGAACCGCGCAACCTGAAAAAAGTGACGCTCACGCTGTAAAGGCGCGGGCGTCACATAAGACGAATGACAGGGCCGCGGCTTCGCGGCTTATTATGTGAGGTAAAAAAAGTATGCTGCAATCAGAGCGGCACCGGCAAGCATCATCAGGGCGGATGCGACAAAGCCGGCGATACGGCCGCCCAAGCCTCGCTCGCGCATCTTTTTGTTTGCCAGATCGAGCGTTGTTTCCTTTGGTTCCACACCTGTAAACGCCGCGACGAACGTGCGGACGCTCGAAAACCGTTCCTTTGGCTTGAGAGAAAGCGCCCGATCCACCGCTGCGGCCGCGGCAGGGCTTGCGCCCGTACCCAGGGTGGAAAGCGCGGCATGCGCACCGCCCGCTATGCGCTCCTTCGCGTTTTGTGGGAAATAGCCTGCGAACATGCGATAGATAAGCGCGGCGAGCGCATAAAGGTCGCTTGCCTGCGTGAAGGCTGAACCCTTGCTGTATGCTTCGGGCGGCGCGGCCTCAGGTGACCATTCGGGTTGGAAGGGCGCAGGCGCGCCGGCTGCAAACAGCATGTTGGCATAAGCGACAATTTTAACGGTGCCGCTTTCGCACATCCAGACGGAGTCCGGTCCAAGCCCTGCGTGTACGCAACCTCCGCCATGCAAGGCTTCCAGTCCTGCGCATAGTTGCAGGGCAATGTTCTGCGCCGCGCTTACGGCGGGTTTTGCGGGGTTTCTCGCAAGAAAATCGGTTAGAATCAACCCGTCGAGATACTCTGTTATGGCGTAAGCCGTACCGTTCTCTTCAAAAAGGTCGTAAACGGCAAGAAGATTTCTGCATGATAGATCCGATACCGCCCGGAATTCGGCGAGGTATCGTTCACAGGCGACGCGGAGTTTTTGCGCGCACACCTCATCCTTAGGCGTCGCCTCAGGAGAGCCTGTTTCGCGTCGGGCGAGCGTGTTGGGAAAAAGCTCTCGGATCAACACGCGGCTTTGGGATGTTCTATCAAAACCGGCATACCAATTTTCGCGCTGTGTCCTGTTCACAGCCGCGCCGACCAGATAGTTGCCGGCGTTGAGCATCGTGCCGGGCGCGAGCAGGGAGGGGTGTGCCGCGGCCCCGTCGTTGACGAAGCCGCAGTGCATGCACACCTCAAATCCGGCGGTATTGCGCATACAGCGCAGACAAAGTCGAGTCGTTTCCATGAAGCTGCCTTATCAACAGTCGTTCGGCTCAGCCGAGACGGAAGGAATTTTTCCTGCTGCCAAGGAAAATGACCGAACCTGCGGGCATGGGCACAGGCATATTCGGCTGCAGCCTGCGGTTATCTTCGGTGAATGTGCCGTTCTTTGACAAGTCGGTTACAACATACCGGTTGCCCGCTGCCTGGTAGCGCACCGTGCAATGGTTTTTGCTGACCTCAGGGCTCTTATCGTCAAAGATCACCTGGCAGCGGAGCGGATCGCGCCCAAAGGAAAGTTCCTCGCCATCCCGCATCTGGAAGACCGCACCCGCGTACATGCCGGAAATCGCATTGATGCTGCCGCCTGCACCCGGCTGAGAGGGCACCTGACCGATCACGGGATTGGGGATCTGCACGTTTTGCACGAACGGCGCGGGGGCTTTCTGCCACTCGATGTCAGCCTTGTAGGCGATGATGATATCAATGATGAACATCACCGGCGCGAGCACGGGGATGAAGAGCATCAGCGCCATCATGGGGTTAAAGCCGAAGCCCTTGTAATACTTTTGATAGTAGCTGTAATTCACAAACAGGCGGTAGACGACCCAGCCAAAGGTGATCAGCACGGCGATGAAGTTCAACACGGCGGCATTGATCAGCACGATGATCAAATCGAACAGGATGATCGCCAGCACGCCGCAGGAGCCGAAGAAGCAAAGCTGCCACATGGGCGCGCCGACGATCCTGAGGCGGTAGATGTCCTGCGCAAAGGGTACATAAGCCATCCAGTCGTCCTGCTGGCGGGCTTTGCGGCCGACGCTCATAAGCGTATAGCAGGGGAACACATATGCCGCTACGGCAAAGAGCAGACCCAGCAGGGAGAGTATGACCATGCTGAACACGCCGAAGCTGCCGGCGAAGATAACGGTGGGGTCAAAGAAATCTCCGAAAAACATAACAGAATCCTCCTCTTTCTTTTGAACTCGGCTACTTTTGGGCGTTTGCCGCTTCGGTTTCCCAATTGAAGCGTTCGTCGCAGCAGGGGATGAGCATCAGCTCCACATCGCCGACCTTGATGCGGTCGTTCTTGGGAAAGCGGTGTCGTGCTGAGCACAACGGTTCCGTTCAGATAGAAAAGTTCCGTGGATTCGCCCGGCTGCGCAAGGAAGATATTCTGCAGCGGCTCAAACACCACCACGGCATGCCTGCTGCGCGAAACGGAGCTTTCCCCATCGAGCGCAACGGAGTTATCCTTCGTACGGCCGATGAAATTGCGACCCGCTGTCAGGCGGTACTCGCGACCGCGGTGTTCGCCCTTGACGCAGATGAGCCAACCGACCACCGGATCGAAGCCTTCTTTGCCTTTGTTCGCAAAGAAACCGACCGTCTTTTCATCTTCTGCCGACGGGGGCGCATTCTGGCCGATCGGGCCGGGCGCGAAAGGCATCGTCGGGGCGGCGCCCGCGTCCATCCCTCCTGTTATGACAGGATTGAACGCTACGGTCGAACCGGCCATTGGAGCAGCCTGCGGCACACCCTGCGGCACTGCGAATGAATTGTCGCAATGGGGGCAGCGCGGGTACCTGTCGGCATCGTAGTAATGCCCGTTGGGACAACGTTGGAGGTTCATGCTTACACTTCCTTTCAATGATTCTGATGATTGCAGAGCCGCCGTTTAAGGCGCGCAGCTCACAATGACAACGGTAATATTGTCGTGGGCGATCCAGCCTTTGGCAAACGCGGCCGCGGTTAAAACGGTAGGCAGCGACTGCACATCGCTCAGGCTGTCCGCTATGACCTGCCGGATCTCCTCGTGGGACATGGCTTTATACAATCCGTCTGAACAGAGCAGCAACAGGTCACCCTGCTCGACGGGAAAGCCCGCTTCGTCGATATCGATGATGTCAGGGCCGGTTCCCATGCCGATATAGCTGATCAGCGCTTCACGCTGCGGATCGGCCATGGCTTCCTCCATCGTCAGCTCGCCCTCGCGCACCATCTGGGTGAGTTTGAGGGAGTAATTGTGGTCCCGTGTGAGCTGAACGAGATTGCCCGCGCGGTACAGGTAAATGCGGCTGTCCCCTACGCTGGCACAATAGGCGCTGCCTTCCTTCACGATGGCGGCGACAAGCGTTGTTCCGCCGCCCAGCGGCTCGCCCTGCGCGTTTTCAAGGGAATGGACTGCACCATCCGCTAGGGGGATCTGTTCGGCGTAAAACGCGGCAGGCGATGCGTAATCCCCGGTGTAATAAGCTTGCATGAGCAGTTCCGCGCAGCACCGGCTGGCGCGTTCACCGCCCTGCATGCCGCCCATGCCGTCGCATACGAGTGCGAGGCGACCCTTTTGCACGAGCGCTTGCGCGGGGATGCCCTCCTCAAACGTAAGGGCGTAGTCCTGCTGATAGGAGCGATTGCCGATGATGCTTGACACATAGGCTTCGGTGGACGGAGCCGGGGCAGGCACATAAACGGGCGCGGGTGGTTGCTGCGGCTGTTCGCGTACCGCTTTGCGCTGCTTTTTGCCGCCAAGGGTCATCAGGGCGATGAGCACGAGCCCGCAAAGGAACAGCGCGCACCCGGCGACAAGCCAGATCAGGGGATTGACGCTCTTTATCAGTTCCAGCATAGAAAACCTTTCTCGTCGATCATAGGGGGATAAAGCTGAACTTCGTGTTGCCTGCCGTTACGATATCCGTTGGGGAAAGGGTTCTTCTGTCGCCGATGGGAATGCCGTTTACCTCGGTGCCGTTGGTTGAGCCGAGATCCTCAATAAACATGCGGCCCTCCTCGAAAATCAGCCGGAAGTGGCAGCGTGAAAGCTTTTTGTCATCGACCGCCATATCGCAGGCGCCCTGCGAACGACCGATTGTATACGCGCCGCAGGCGGTGAACTCCACGCTGCGCTGCATGCCCGAAGCGTCGAGCACGAGCGCTCGGCAACGCACGCCCGCCGCGCCTGGAATGTGTACGCCCGTGTTTGCCGGAGAATCCTGCGCGTAGGGGGAGGCATAAACAGCTTCGCTCTCCTGCAGCGGTTTTTTATTAGAGGCGACGATCACCACGAATACCGCGATTACGGCGAGCAAGCCGCCCACAGCGATTACGATCCAAAGAGGAAAAGCCGTTTGACGGCCGTCTGCATCGCTTCCGACCGATACGCCGGGGGATACCGCAACGCCTTCTTCATCAGGGGCGGCGGTAGGCGGCGTTTGCCCGGAGAGGTTGCCGCCGTGTACCGAAACGGTCGCCAGAGGGTTCTTCTCCATAGATCGGTCGGTGATGTTGATAATGGTCAGATCATAATCGCCGGTGTAGAGCGGCTGCGCGAAAGTCAGCTTCACGATATGCGCAGCATCGTCATAAGCGGCGGACTGGACGGCGATCGATTCGGTTCCGCCGCCCGCGGGCGTCATGCTGACGGTATAATTCGCGGCGTCGCCCGCTCCGGTCACCGCCTCGGAAAAGGCAAGCGTCAGTTCGTGCGGCCCGCTGATCATAAAGTCATCCACATAAGGCGCGTCGAGGTCAGGCGTCCAATCGTCAACCTTGACCGTTTTACTTACGCTGAGCGTTTTGCTGTCCAATGTCAATTTGATGATCAGCTGCTGCTCGGCGGATTCGATGATGTTTGAATCTGTCCGCAAACGCAGCACATAGCAGGAATCGATCCGTTCGCGCGTCGCGTCGAGCGCGGTTGCGCCCGTTTTGGCGTCGATTGCGGCAAAACTTCCGCCCGCGCTGCGGGCGAGTGCGCCCAGCGCGTCAAGATACGATTTGTTCGTGCCGATGCCGAACGCATACAGAGGCAATCCCGCGTCCACAAGACTTTCGCCCGCTTCGACAGCGGTCGTGCTACCGCCCTCGCTCACATCCCTGCCGTCGGTGAACACGAGCGCAACCCTTCTGGAGGGGAGGGTCTGCGTATCCGCCTGCGCCACGTCGATGGCAGCGGAAAGCGCGTCGTAAAAGCGCGTGATCTTGTCGTTTGGCCGGAGAACAGCGAGTGCGTCGAGCGCGGCGCTCCGGCTTTCCGTGCCGTTGAGCACAGTGACGACCTGCTCGCCAAACGTGATCAGAACGACAGCGTCCGTATCCTTCAGGCTGCCGATGAAGTCCGCGATGCTTTGCTTGATGGCGGCAAAAACGCCCTCCGGGATGGAGCCTGAAACATCCAGCAGGAAGTAATAGGCGGTTCCGCCCGTATACGGTTCGATTGCGTCAACCGTAAGCGCCTGACTGCCGAGCACGGCAGCCACATCAGCCGTGTTCGCAGAGAAGCCGGAAACGGAAGCGCCCTGCGCTGTGAGCGGATGAAAATACACATCGACCTGCGGCAGGCAGATTTCAACCTGCTCTACCTCAAGCTTTTCCGCAGCGCCGTCCGCCAGCGCGGGGCAGACGCCCGAAAACAGCAAAATCAAGGCCAACAGAGCGCCGAACGCTTTTTTCAGATCCATCTTCTGTCCCTCCCGCAATATGGAACAAAATCATATAAAGAATCGCCAAGCCCGATCTTGTCGCCTGCCGCAAGGGGCATGGGACTTGTGACGGGCACGCCGTTGAGATAGGTTTTAACCGACTCGCCGTTCATGATTAAAAAAGCGGCTTCATTCGGTTCATATACGACGGAGGCGTGGTTTTCACGCGAAACGGAGCGGTCATCCACGATGTTCACATCCATCTTCCATGTGCGACCGATGAAATTTCTGCCCGCGTGCAGACGGTAATCGCGTCCCTTTTCCGCACCGTCCACGCACACCAGCCAGCCGACGACCGGATCTGCGTGCAGGACGCTGCGCATGAAGCCGATGGTCTTTTCCTCATCGCCGCCCGCAAAGCGTTCCGTCTTTTCGTCGCCCGCAACGAGGGCGCGCTCCTTGAAAACGGTTTTTTCATCATCCCCAAAGGAGGGTGCGCGAAAAGCTGCGCCCTGCGTCGCATCCGGACAAGAATTCGCCCCGAACAGGGAGCAGTGCGGGCACGAAGGAAACTTGGCGTCGTCGTAATAATGGCCGTTGGAACAGCGCGTGATTGCCATGCGGAGCCTCCTTTTCGAGATGGATGCCGTGGCTGTATGATAAAAGGTTGATTGTGGGCGTTTTGAGCGCGATGCGGCGCGCGTGCGGCTTTTTTTGTCTATTCATACCATATCACGGCGATTCGCATCCCGCAACAGGCCTGCCAAAACCGAAGAAAATTTTGGCAAAATCGTAAGGAATGAGTCGTTTTTATGCGGATGATTCCGCGGATGACAAAATCTGCCGGCACGTTTATAATAAAAAGGGATTGGTCGAATGATTCGTTCTGATATCCGCACGGGCGGTATTGATCTATTGGAGGATGGACATGAATCTGAAAGTCGCCTCATTCGTATGCACGCATGTCGGCAAGGTGAGAACAAATAACGAGGATAATTTTTTCATGCACGGGCTCAGCCTTGACCGATCGGTTGAGAAAAAGGGGTTTCTCAGGAGAAGGGAATGCGCGGACGACGTGCAGCTTTACGCCGTGTGCGACGGCATGGGCGGACAGGCGGCAGGCGAGGAAGCATCCGCCATTGGCGTGGACATGATGCGGCGGCTCCTATCGGATTTGACCGCGGGGGAAAATGTGCGCGCGGCCACGGATCGCTATACCGCCATGGCAAACGATGCCGTCGCGGCACTTCATAAGGATGCCGGCAGCACGCTTGTACTGCTTTGCATCAAGGGGGACAGTGCAACGGTTGCCTGGCTTGGGGACAGCAGGGCATACCTGCTGCGGGATGGGAAGCTCCTGCGCCTGACGCAGGACCATACGGAGGAGCAGCGCATGATCCGGATGGGCATCCGGCCCGCCCCTGGCAGCGCGAAAAACGCCCTGACGCGGTATCTTGGCATGGATATGCCGGGGCTGGTTGTGACGCCTTCCTATGCGGATGAAATCACCGTTAAAAAACATGATGTGTTCCTGCTCTGTTCCGACGGGCTGTCGAATCTTGTGGAGGAGGAGCGCGTAGCGGAAATTCTCGATGCGGGCGAATGGCCGGCGCGTGAGCTTGTCGACGCGGCGCTCGTTGCGGGCGGTACAGACAACGTAACCGCGCTGGTGGTCGATATCCAAAAGATGTCCAAGCCGCTGTTCAGCCTTAAAAAATAAGAAGTGGGCAGACGGAATGCAGTAAGTTCAGCAGGGCAGCCGCACCGTGAAGACGGAGCCGCTGCCTTTTTCGCTTTTCACATCGATCTCGCCGCGCATGAGCTCCACGATGCGCTTTGTAATCGAAAGACCGAGGCCGTTGCCCTCCGTTGCGCGCGACGTCGTGCCTTGATAAAACTGCTCAAAGATACGGACTTGCGTTTCCGCATCCATGCCGATGCCGTGGTCCGCCACTTCAACAGTGAGGCGCTTTTTATCCTTTTTGCAGGAAACGCGGATTTCATCCCCGTCGTTTGAAAACTTGATGGCGTTGCCGATGAGGTTGAGCCATATTTGGGAAAGCAACTCCTGATTGCCGCGAAATGTTGCGTCCTCCAGCTCCAGGTCGAAGACGATGTTCTTTTTCATCCACTGTTTCTCCAGCAGCAGGATGCAGGAACGGAGATGCTCGTCAATCTGGATCTCCTCACAGTCGGTGATGATCTGCTGGTTCTCCAGACGCGTGAGCATTAGGATGTTCGCGGACATATTGGTGAGTCTGTCCGCCTCGCCGATGATGATATCAATATACTCCCGACGTTGTTCTTCCGTAAGCTGCGGGTTTTTGAGCTGCCGCGCGAAGCCGCGGATGGATACGATGGGCGTTTTGAACTCGTGTGAGAACGTATTGATGAAATCCCGGCGGAACAGCTCAAGCGAGGCGAGCTCCTCCGCCATGGTGTTGAAGCTTTTGATCAACTCCACAAGCTCGCTCTTGGCGCCTACTTCATCCACATGCACCGAAAAGTCGCCTCGGGCAACGGCGCGTGTGGCGCGGATGAGATGGCTGACTGGCTTGAGAAACCAGCGGCCCAGAAGGGCGGAGAGTATGGTGCCGATGGCGATGCACACGACCAGCGCCGAGACCGACCAGATGATGACGGGGTACGGCACCTCCGGCAGCAGATCGAAACCCACAAGGATCGCGAGGGTGATACCCGCAAGCACCGCGGCGAGCAGCATGATGACAAAAACGAAGACGACCGCCTGTTCCCGCGTGGAGCGCAAACGCACTTTCATGGTTTTTTCACCGCCTTGTATCCGAGACCGCGCACGGTGATCAGATCGATATCCGGATTGTCCCTGAGCTTTTCACGCAGACGGTTGATGTGTACGTCAACCGTGCGCTCATCCGTGTTGCTTTCCAGATCCCAAAGCTCGTCCATGAGCTGGCGGCGGGTGAAGATTTTATCCTGATAGGAAAGCAGAGCGAAAAGCAGCATGAACTCCTTGGGGGCAAGTACCTGTCTGCCGTGCGCATCCGAGAGCGTCTGCGCATCGTAGTCGAGCGTTGTCGTGCCGATGGAAAGCATATGTTCGTCCGCGATGCGGGAACGGCGCAGCAATGCCGCGATGCGAAGGAGCATCTCCTCCTCATCCACGGGTTTGACCATATAATCGTCGGTTCCGGCAAGGAAACCCTGCTTTTTGTCCGCAGGCAGCTCCCTTGCCGTCACCATGAGGATCGGTATGCTGTTCTTTGCCGCGCGCAGCTCGCGCGCGAGGGCCAGCCCATCCATGCGCGGCATCATCACATCTAGCACGATCAGATCAATGTGCTTGCGGTCGAGGAGGCAAAGCGCTTCGAGCCCGTCACATGCCAAGACCGGCTCATAGCCGCTCTGTGCGAGCACCGCCTGCATGAGCTTTCGCGTATTCGTATCGTCCTCAACGATCATGATACGGAACATCTATCGCTCCTTATTTGGTGATAAACAGCACGCCCAGCGTGGAGGGGCCGCAATGCGTGGAAACGGTGCAGCCGGCACGCGTTTCGATGATTTCTTTGAAGTTTGCATATTGCTTGATCGCTTCGCGAGCGATTTCCACAGCCTCCGGCGAGGCGTGCGGATGGGTGATGAAGATACGGTCCAGCACGAGATCGTCCCTGCCGTCCAGCCGGTCCTTCACATAGCGCTGGATGCATTTTTCAAACGAGCCTCGGTATTTCGTGCCCACGCGCATCGCGCCGTTGAACACTTCGATGCAGGGCTTGAGGTGCAGCGCGTTCGCGCCGAGCATGGTGATGGTGGAACAGCGGCCGCCCTTTCGCATATAATCGAGACTGTCGAGGATGAAGCTCGCCTCCACCTTGGGGACGATCTCCTCCAGGCGTGCGAGAAGCTCCTGAACCGGCATGCCCGCCTCAGCCATGAGTGCTGCCTCCATCACGACATGGCCGTGACCGCTTGACAGGTTGCGGGAATCGACGATAAAAACGTTTTTAAAATCCTGCGCCGCAAGGTGCGCGTTCTGGTGGCAGGCGGAAAACGGACTGCTGATGTTGATGTGTACCACAGCCTCGTATTCCTTGAGCAGCGATTCAAAGCGCGTGGCGTAATCGTGCGGCGTAACCGCGGCCGTTGCGGCGATGTCGCCGCCCGCGTCCACATGGCGGAAAATATCGTCCGGATGGATATCGACCATGTCCCTGTACGTCTTGCCGCCGAGCGTGATATAAAGCGGAAAAAGTTCAATATGATGCTGCTCAATTAATGAAACGGTAAGATCGCACGTGCTGTCGGATGTAATCTTGATTGCCATGATATTCCTCCTGTCCAACGGAATTTTGGTGAAAATGCCATCTAAACAGGATAATATATGTATATAAACTGATTATAAACACATATGCGCATCGCGGACGAGTCTCTGTCGGGTTTCACGCATTTCATTGATGACAGAACCTCTGTAAGGATTATGCGGTATGATCGACATCATTATAACACAGTTGCAGTCGGCGCGTCAGCGCTGAGCACAGTGGTTTACCCGGGACGCCGAAAATACTTGTCTTTGCTCTCGCGAACGTTATAATAGACAATATGGTTTTCAATGAAGCGTCGCGGCGTAAGCAGGAGGGTGTGGATATGGCGGCAAAGGTGATAGACGGCAAGGCGGTGGCCGCATCGGTGATCGGTCGCGTGCGCGATCAGGCGCGGGAGCTTGAGGCGTGCGGCGTGAAGCCGTGTCTCGCGCTGCTTCTTTTGGGGGATGACCCCGTATCTCAAAAGCTGGTTGCCAGAAAACGCGCGGTCTGCCTGGAAGCGGGCATCGATCCGCTCTACATTCCGCTGCCCGTTTCGACCTCCCAGGCGGAACTGATCGACCTGATCGAAGAACTCAACCGGAATGACAGCGTGCACGGCGTGCTCTGCCAGCTTCCCTTTCCGGAGCATATCTCCGAAAAGGCGGTCATGCAGCGCATTGCGCACGAAAAGGATGTGGACGCGTTTTCCGCACTCATCGGCGGCGACCGGGATGATATGGCAGCCTGCACGCCGGCGGGTGTCATCGAGCTGCTCGATTCCGAGGGCATTGAAATCGCGGGGAAGAGCTGCGTAGTCGTCGGCAGAAGCGCCATCGTGGGCAAGCCGATGGCGATGCAGCTGATGCTGCGGGATGGTACTGTCACCGTGTGCCATACGAAAACCAAGGATCTTGCGGACATTACGGCGCGCGCGGAAATCCTCGTCGTGGCGGCTGGCAGCCCCAAGCTGATCAAAGCTGGCATGGTGCGAAGGGGCGCCGCGGTGATCGATGTGGGCAACAACCGCGATGAAAACGGCGTGATTTCCGGGGATGTCGATTTTGACGCAGTCAAAGAAAAGGCCGCTTATATCACGCCTGTGCCGGGCGGTGTCGGGCCGATGACCGTAGCTATGCTCATGCAAAACACCGTCATCGCCGCGCAAAGGCAGGCCGCCGCACGCGCGTAGGGATCATTTGTTAAGAAGACTCTCCCCCATAGTGGGGCATGGGAAAGAGAAAATAAGCATATCAAACTTCAGGCATTTTTCGCACAAAGGGTGCGCGTAAATGTATCTTTCGCGAACGCGTTTTCATATGCGGCCGCACCTGCGGTTACTCTCAATATCACGCTCGAAGCGATTGCGCCTTGACATAAAGAAAGATTAATTCTATAATGCAAACATAAAAATGAAACAATAATCCGCAATACGGAATGATAAGCGCCATCTGGGAGCGACAGCTCATAAACCGATCATTGCCCTGATTTGCTTAGGCTTGAGGTTGGCAGACCTTGACCATTCATAAGACGATCCGAAACCGCGAAATGATTCGCATAAGCGGGCATGCGCCTATGCAGGTTTGCTCATCCATGAACGGAATGAAAAACTCCTTTTGCACAATAAAATAGCAGTGAGGATATCATGAAAGAAATCGATCAGTTATCAAAGGCGGTCGGCATGATGCACGCTTTTAACGAAATGATAAAATGTGGGTGCAAACAAGTTGCGCTTGGATGCCCCACGTCAAGCCGGGCGGAGCGGGAGGAACATATGGAATATGCGGCCTTTATCTGCAAAGAGACTGGTACCAAGTTCTGCCCTGAGGACGGCGGGCTGATAACCGACCTGTTTCCCGCGTCCATGAACAAAGGCAAATATAACATACTGTTCTATAAAGAAGATGTTTACAGGGATATGTACTTCGCCCTCAAGGAAAGAAAGGAAGCCTTGGTACGTGACAATCACTACGGCGATGCAGAGCGCCGCGTGATTGCTTATGAATTTGGCAGGCTGCTTTCCTATACGGACGAAGCCATTGGCAGAATGATTGCGGAAAACCGTGACCTTGAATAAAACCGAATCCATACATCGCTGAAGACGTTTGCCGGAGGCAGGGGCGTCTGCCGGTTTTTACAACTATTATTATATGAGATACGGTTCATACTATCGATTTGCAGATAAGGGAGGAATGTTCCGGCATGGCGGATAACAACTTGGATAAATCGGAGGTCGCAGCACTCGACAAGGCGCTGCGCGTGTTAGAATGTATGTCGCGCAATCGAGAGGACATCAGTTTGGGTTCTCTCGCAGAACAGGTGGATTTGCCCAAGCCCACTTTGGTGCGCTTGCTGACCACGTTTAAAAACCACAGCATTGTGTGGCAGGATGTGAGAACGCGGCACTATAAATTAGGATGGGGGTTGATCTATCTTGGACAGGCGGCCTCCGCTTCCTTCAGCTTGGTGGAAGTCATACGGCCATATCTGGCCCAGCTCTCCGGCGAAACCGGCGAAACCGCTTCGCTTGTCATGCGAAGGAACAACCGTGCGGTATACGTGGATCAGGTCAGCAGCAACAACATGATCCGAGGCGTTCCGCACATAGGCGAAGAACTTACTTTTTATGCTTCCGGCTCCGGAAAGATTTTGCTCAGCGCGCTGTCCGAGCGTGAACTGGATGGAATTGTGGATTCGCTGGATTTCGTGCGCCTTACGGACAAGACCATCACGGATAAAAAGGTGTTCCGAGATGAACTCGCCCAAGTGCGTAAGCGGGGCTGGGCGCTCGATGATGAGGAAGGCGAGCGCGGCTGCCGCTGTATTGCTGCGCCGCTTTGCGATTGGAACGGGCAGATCATCGCCTCGATCTCCATCACAGGTCCTACCATGCGCATCGAGGAGGCACAAATTCCCATCCTTGCCGAAAAAGTATGCAGCATCGCTGCCGCAGCCTCCAAAGAGCTGCGAGTAGGCTGATTTTGACAAACGACAACAGAGTCCGATGAGCAAACAGCGGCCGCCAAGGAGATGCATCTCAATTTGGAAGAGCGCATCAAGAAGATCGCCGAATATGCGGAAACGATGGAAATGAACCGCATCGAATGGGCGGATCGTTCCCTGGGCATCATCACCAGCGGCGTTGTGTACACGTATGTTAAGGATGTATTTCCCAACGCTTCGGTGCTCAAGCTGGGCATGACCTATCCTCTGCCGCAGAACATGATCAAAGAATTTGCCGCGGGCGTCGATAAGCTGCTGGTCGTTGAAGAAC
>CAZJYV010000032.1:0-9317 GCA_964550295.1 uncultured Clostridium sp.
GCCCGGCGCGGGCTTCTACGCAACCCCCGGTCAAGGCCGCAACGAAGTGCGTCTCGCTTATGTGCTCAACTGCAAGGATCTCGAGCGCGCGATGGATCTTCTCGCGCTGGCAATACGCCAGTACAACGCCAAGGAGCAATAAGCCAAACCTCCGCCTCGCCCGCCGCTCAAACGGCGGGCTTTTTCATATAACTTTGCCGGATGTAAGGCAATCATTTTTCCTCATACGGATTATTTAGCAAAAAAAGCATTTACAATAATGACACAACTTATCACATGCAATATAATATAAGCAACCGCATCTTTCGGAGGTAGTTATGGTCCAGCCGAGTGAACCGATCAAAAGTTTTGAGCCACTTTGGGGCAACTGGTATGCCGACGAGCTTTTAGGCGAAGGCGGATACGGGCGTGTATACAGGCTTGTGCGCCGTGACAACAGCGGCACGTATTATAGCGCGTGCAAACACATCACAATCCCCAAAAATGAAGCCGAGGTTCAGAGCGCACGGGCAATGGGTATGGATAAACAATCCACCTACACCTATTTCGGCGACATGGCTTCGCGCATACTCAACGAAATCAATATCATGTACGCTCTGCGCGGCGAGGGCAATGTCGTCACGTACGAGGATCATTATATCGCGCACACCGAGGGTACGCTCAGGTGGGATGTTTTCATCCGCATGGAACTGCTCGTTCCCCTGTCCGCCTATATCACCGACAACACGATGGAGATCGAGGAGGTTCGCAGGCTCGGCATCGAAATATGCAGTGCGCTGGAGTCGTGCGAGGCCTACAAGATCATCCACCGCGACATCAAAGAAGGCAATATCTTTCTCAATCCGCGCGGCACGTTCAAACTGGGCGATTTCGGCATCGCGCGAGAGCTGATGGGCGGCAGCATGAACATGAGTATGCGCGGCACGCCTTCCTATGTCGCGCCCGAGGTCTACAACGGCAAACCTTACGACGCAACCGTCGACCTTTACTCGTTGGGCATCCTGATGTACAAACTTTTGAACAACAACCGCTATCCGTTCTTTCCTCCCGCGCCGCAGGTTGTTTCGGTTGAACATTCTGAGCAGGCTTTCGCCATGCGCATGCAGGGCGCGATGCCCGTATGGCCTGCGAATGGTGATGATGCCCTGCGCAGCGCCGTCATGAAGGTCATCAGCTTCGATCCGCGCCAGCGCTTCCACACAGCTTCAGAGATGAAAGCAGCCCTGCTGAGCCGCAACGCGGTCAACGTACCCAAATCCGCGTCGACGCCCGTTTTCGCATCTGTCTCGCCTAATGCGCCCAGACCAGTTCCCCAGCCGCAGGCTTCCTATACACAGCCGCCGCAGGCATCATATACGCCGCAGCCGCAAGCTTCGTATGCACCGCAGCAGGCATCGTATACGCCGCAGCCGCAAGCTTCGTATACGCCGCAGCCGCAGGCTTCGTATGCACCGCAGCCGCCCTCATACATACCGCCATCGCAGGCTTACGCACCTAACGGCGCGACCGTTTACGCATCACAGCAAAGCGGGGCGCCGCTTGCGGGGCAGCCTAAAAAAAGCAATGCCGGATTGATTCTTGGCATCGTCGGCGGCGCAGTTCTCGTGATCGCTCTGCTCGCCGCGCTACTCGGCGGCGGAAATTTAGGCGCGTCCGATAAATACGAACAAGCGCTTGCCCTTGAAGCCGCGGGCAGCTACAGCGAAGCGCTGGATTTGTTCTCCGGCATCAGCCGGTATGAGGACAGCGCTGCACATGTCAACGCACTCAAACTGAAGTTGGTGGATCAATACCTTGCGGGTGAAGATGCCCTATCCGCGGCGTCGATGCTGGATTCCGTAACGTTTGAGGAACCGACAACCGAGCAGAGCAACCAGTTGCTTTATTATCGGATTCGAGTCGATTTCGCGCAGCAGCAATACGACGGGGCTTTTTCCGCACTGACATCGCTTTATGCCTCGCAGGAAGCCACCGACACCTACGAAACCGCCCTGATGGATTCCATAGCGGATTGGATGACCGGCGCCATGAGCGCGCAGGACGTAATGGCGCTTCAGACCCAGTATGCAGACAACCGCATGGCGCTCAAGGTGATCAACAACGGCGTCTATGCCAAAGCGAACGCGCTGCTTGGCGCGGATGACACCGCGAATGCAAAAGCGCTTTTCGATTCACTCGGCGTATACGCGGATGCGCTCGATCTTTCGAAGGAATGTATTTATCGCGATGCGCAAAAGGCTTTTGAAGCGGGCAACTTCGATGAAGCGCAGACCCTTTTTACAAGCATCTCCGCTTACAGGGACGCTGCGGATCAGGCCAACCTTTCCCTCTACCGCTTGGCTTGCGCACTTTTCACCAGCGGAGATTATGAAAGCGCATTCTATGATTTTCTCGCGCTATCCTCCAGCAGCTTTACGCCGGACGATAACTTTATTTCCGACCACGCGTACGATATGTACTCGATTGCGCAAGAGTACTATGCGGCGGGCGATTACTCCACCGCACAGGCAGGATTTGTTCCGCTTGCCAATATCTGGTATGAGAGGAGCACCGATTATTGCACCCTCTGTATGTTGCATATCGCGGGCGTTGTCGCAAGCGACAAAGACACGCTCGTTCCGCTCATCGGCTTTGAGGACGCTTCCGTGCTGCTGCTCGCCAATTTTGATGTTGCGTGGGAATTTCTTCTCGGCAAATGGTCCTGCAGCAGCGGTGCACTCGAATTCAAGTCCGGGGAAGGGCTGATCTACTCTCTTGACGCGCCGGACTTCGGCGACACGTGGGACATTACGGACGGATTGCTCTATTTCTACAACAGCGACGATCCATCCGATTTCAGAAACGTTTATTGGTTCTCTATCATTTCCGAGGACGAGATCAGTTGTTATGCATACGAAAATGGCGATACCTACACGCTTAGGCGCAAGTAACGGCATGGTCGGATGATCAACGTTGTTATCTGTGGACTGGACGCGGAACAAAATGATTACATCGCCTACCTCGTTTCGGAGCACATCCAAAACGAACCGGTGCGTATTGCTTCGTTCGTCAACCCGGAAGCGTTCATCAGTTATATGGACGTGCGCGGCTATGATATGCACATCGTCATCAGCGACGTGGCGCTGGGTAAATTCAACGGCATCCGTCTGATGCGGCTGTTGCAGGAACGTTTACCGGATCTGCAGATCGTGTTTGCTTCAAAATACAGGGAGCTTGTGTTCGACGCTTATGCCGTGCGGCACGTTTGTTTTCTTCCGTTGCCTATAGATACGACTCACTTTCGCACAGCCATGGACATCGCCCTTGAAAACATCCGATTGCGGCATAAAAGCTACCTGACGCTTGCGCGTGCGGGACTGATTTCCCGCATCGATCTCGACGATATCGTCTATATGGAAAGCAGCGTGCGCACGCTGAACATCCATCTGCCAAGAAGCGTGCAGTCCTTCACCCGTCAGCTCGAAAGCGTGAAACCTCTTCTCGATCACCGCTTTGTACAGTGCCACAAAAGCTATGTCGCCAATATGGATTATGTGCTCTCTTTGGACTCAACAGGCATGGCGTTGCTCCTCAGGGATGGGCGCACCGTTCCCGTAAGCGCGAGAAAATTAAAAGAAACGCGCGAGATATTCGAAAGCTTTTTGGCTCAATACTGAATCATAAAAGGCCGGCGCATTGCGCCGGCCGCAGAATTTTACTTAACCGCGCTTCCGGTCTTGTTTTGCTGCACCCCGCCAGTCATCGCCCCAAATCCGGGCAGTACGAATTTGCATATGAAAATGCCGATTACACGATCCGTGGTCAGCATTTCCGGGTCTATATCATTGACAGGGTTATCCCCTTTGGTCGCATAGATGACGGCGCCGGCCTTCATGACGCTGCGCGCGACGATCCTATGTGTAACCACCGTGCCGTCCTCAAAGCGGAATGTCACGATCGTACCCGGCTGAATCGTTGCGGGATCTTCCGGTGTTTTTGACAGGATCAAACATCCGACCGGCAGAGTCGGAACCATGCTTCCGGTTTTCACCGAAAACAGATAATAGCCGAATAGGGACGGCAACTCCCCGTTCACCTTTGCCTGCAGACCGATAAACAACATGGCAACCAGCACGAGCACAACAGCCGAATAAAAGGCGTTGAACACGTTCTTCCAAACCCGTCGCCCCCAGGTGGACAGTCCGTCCGCCTGATTCGATTTTAGTTTATCCGGGAAAATTCCCTCGCGCGCCTGTTTAGGAAAATTTTCGTTTGCTGCGCACCGAGGATGCCGCGCCGCGATCTGTTTTTCCATCAATCAGCGCCTCCCGCGCCTCCCCATTGCCAACGCCAGTTTGCAGCATGGCATCAACCACGCGCTTGCTTATGCAATCCTTCAATATGCGCACAGGAGGGATGGCTGCGCGTCCCTCCTGTCTATGTCACAGTATTGATAAGTGTCGTCCGCTCAACTTCGTTACGAAGGATCAGGCTGCAGAGCCGGTATCGTTGATGGATATGCCCTCAATGACAACTTTCAACTGGGACGCTGCGCGGCTTTTCAGCATAAGTCACGCTATCCCTCAGAAACAGCTTAACATCCTGTGTGAAAGTTTAGCTTTCTTCAGTCGAGATGGAGAATTGCTTTGTCAGAACGTTGCCGGAGCTGATATCCTGCGTTTGCGTATAGGCGGCCATCGTTCCCGCAACCAGCGATGATACAACAGCAAGCATCAGCGCAACGATGAGAAAGAACTTTTTCATGTAAAACCCTCCCATCCAATCATTGACAAGCTCATATGCTCGCGTTCGTGGTTTCGCCAATATCAGAGGGTCCTTTGGCAGATCTGCGTCATCACTTGCTCTGCCGGATGGCAGCTGGCTGCCATGCGCCTTGGAGGCGTTTAGACCCTTTAGCTTTGCGCCCCCGCCTTTCGGTGGGTTTGCCATGAACACCTTATGAGCGAGTCCTTCTCTCATGCAATAATATACCATCGGGTTTCAATGCTGTCAACATTTTATTTGCATAATACGTCTTATTATGTAACTTATATGTAACCGCTTATTCGTGTCACCTTTCGGCATCGTACAAGGTGCTGCAAGGCCGCGCGTCTGCGTGCATCGCAGCCGACGATCCGCATCATACCGGTAAGCAAAAGAGGCGCAATGCGCGCCTCTCTGGATCATGTACAATTTTACTCAATGCGTTACTGAGCGCCCTTTACAAGCATTTCGTATACAATGCTCACCTGCGCGGTAACGGTGATCTGGCCGGTGCTGATGGGCATTTCAACGCCCTTATCGCCGGCTGCAAGGCTTTCCTGCCGCGCATCGTCGTAGATGATGGGGCTGCTCTGGCTGTTCTCGGTAACCGAAACCGGCACCGCCGCAAGCTCAACGCCAAGCGTTTCCGCCATGGCCTTCGCCTTGCCTGCCGCATCCTCGATCGCGGCTTGAAGCGCCTTTTGATAAGCGTCGCTTGGATCGGAAACGGTGAAGGTCAGGCCGCTCGTTCCGGTGGCTCCGGCGGCAATAGCATCCCCGATTACGACGCCCGCGTTTTCAATGGGCGTTACGGTCACAAAGAGCGTTGTCGTCATCCGGTAACCTGTTATAACAGCGGGAGATTTTTCATAATCGTAAATCTCGCTCAGGTCGATGCTGTAAGTTTGGATATTTTTCTCTTCCACGCCCGCCGCCAGTATCGCGGCTGTTACAGCCTCTGTTTTAACCGCGTTGTCGCTTTGCGCAGCAGCCGGATCCTTCGCTTCGGTGTAAATCTCAATATGGAACGTTGCCGTATCCGGCGTCAGCACAACCTTGCCCGAGCCTGTTACGTTCAGCACGTCCGGCTCCTCGGCGGCTTCCTGGGTGATGTTTACGTCGGGAGAGATCACGGTGGGTTCGTTCTCGTTCGCCTGGGCGATCTGTTCTTCAGATTTACAAGCGCTCGCGACCAGCACAACGCAGAGCAAGGCGCACAGGATCAATGCGATTTTTCGTGTTTTTTTCATGGTGCAATACCTCTTTTCATTCATTTGATTGGACTTTATTTGCTTCCGCCTGTTGTTCCAGATAGGCGGCCTTCTGCTGTTCGAACAACGCCTGCTGCCTGACGGCGGCCTTCGCAGCATGCTCCGCCCGTTTTACCGCGCGGCGTTTGGTGACGCGACGCACGACGAAGATCGCGATTGTCGCAGCTACAGCCAGCAGTACGAGTACAGGCAGTGAGCTGACAAGCCAGACAAACAGATTCGTAAAGAATGTACCGACGCCGTAAAGCGAATTGGTAAACCCTTCGCTGATGCGCTCGCCCGTGGTCTTTACGTCCGCCGGGCCCTCTATGAGGGATTCCTCATAGAGTCTGATATCAACCGTTGTATAGGTAACGAGCGCGTCGTACTTTTTCAGAGTGCCCGTGAGCTGCTCGATCTCGAGCATGACCTCGCTGATCCTTTCTTCAAGCGCGATCACATCCGCCAGATTATCGGTCTTTACGAGGATGCTTTGCAAGCGCTCAAGCTCAGTCTGCAAAACGCTCAGGCGGGAGTCCACGTCGAAATACTCGTCAGTAATATCATTTGAATTATCGTTGATGTTCAGAAGCGTTCCCAAGCTCTTGACGCCTTCCACGAACTGTGCCGCTTTTTCGGCAGGTATGCGCAGGGTCATCGTCGCAGTCCTGCCTGCGTCGCCATAGGAAGTCGGCTTCTTTCCGTCAACCGAAGTGCTCTGCGAATATCCGCCATACTCCGAAAGTCTCTGCTGAATCGCGGCGAGCACATTGTCGAAGTCGTTCGTCTGTATGGTGAGGTTATAGGTGCGGATCACCTTTCTGCCGCCATACATGTCATCGAGCGTCTGACCGGACTCGCTCTGGTACACCTCACCCGCAGTCAGGCCATTGTCCGCGGAATCGTAAACAGCCTCCGGCGCTGCGTCCGGTGCGGTGCTCGTGCCTCCGTAGTATCCCTCCTCGAGGCTGATGGAGTCCTCATTGTTCTTTGACGCCGCACAGCCTGCAAGCATGACGAGGGTCAACAGGGCCGCTATTAAAATGGTCAAAGTCCTTTTCATGCGGATAACCTCCTTGCGTTTACCAATATAACGCATTATATCACTTGACGGTTGCAGAGCGCTACGAAATGTGTTAAAATCCATTTCATGCCGGTGTGATGGAATTGGCAGACGTGACGGACTCAAAATCCGTTGGTAGCGATACCGTGTCGGTTCGAGTCCGACCACCGGCACCAAACGGTCAACATCCGTTGACCAAACGAAACCCGTCTTTTGAAAAAGGCGGGTTTTGCTGTATCTCCAAATGAAGGCGAGTCTTTCAAGCGTTTACCTTAGCGTACAGGCTCAGTCCCACGAGCAGACAGCCGTGGATATAGGGCATGCTGTTCTCCTTGAGATACCCTTCGATCTCATCGCTTTCCGCGCCGGGTTGAATGACAATGCACTTGAACGGCTTGTTCAGCCCGCGCAGCAATCCGATGCCCTTTGCAGGATGGATGCAAAGATCGATGATATCGATATCCCCAGGCACATCGTTGATTGACGCAAGTTCCTTACCCACCGAATATACGGTGTAACCCTTATCCAGCAAACCGTGTTTGATTTGGTACGCATACTTTTCTTCGTTGAGCGTATCTCCGACAACGACAAAGCATTGCTGCCGCATAATTTCCTGAAGTTCCATCGCAATCCTCCTATCCGTTCTCTAGGTTTATCGGAACTAGACAGACGCGCAGTATATCCCCGCGAATCTGAATGCACCTGACATAGCTTGCTTAAGTTTATTCTAACATATGGACCCAGCTTGCGCACGATATGTTAGTCTTTGGTTGAGTTCGCTCGCCTATTTCGCACAGAAAGATGATAAAATAAATCAGGAACGAACGACTTGCCGGTGCTACACTTTTATCTAGGGGGATGACAATTTGGATTATTACGACCTGATTTCACATTCCATCGATTACATCGAGCGGAATCTGACGAGCAAAATGACCTTAGGGGATATCGCCGCCAGCGCGAACCTGTCCGTTTCCCATTTGTATCGGGTGTTTCCGGCGCTTACCGGTCATACCATTGGGCAGTATATTCGCCAGCGCAGGCTTTCAGATGCAGCAGAGCAGCTCAAAGGAACTAAGAGTGCCATCGATATCGCATTTGAATATCAGTTTGAAACGCAGGAAGGCTTTATCCGCTCCTTCAAAGCGATGTTCGGTATCACGCCCGGAGAATATCGGCGCAATCCCGTCGCCATTCCTATTTACCGCCGCGCAAACATCGTAAAGCCGCAAAAGGGAGGTATGATCATGCAGCCGCAAATCGTTCGAAAGCAATTCAACCTAATCGGCGTGGAATGCGAAATTGACCTTAATTCGGATTTTTCGCCGCAGTTGGTCGCATTGACGGACACGCTTCTTAAGCACATCGGTGAAATCCCCACGCAGCGGCCTTCGCCGCATATCGTCAACATGTGGTATTCGAAATTCAACGGCGATGCACCCTGTGCTGAACCTGTTACATTCTTTTTTACGGGCATCGAGGTCTCGCCGTTTTCATCCCCGACTACGTGCTTTATTGAAAAACACCTACCCGAAAGCTTATACGCCGCTTTCACCGAACCGCAGCGCGGAACGGTCGGCGGCCCGGATGGAACTGCATATCGCCTCTGGCTTCCGGAATCCGGTTACATATTGAATGAAGAAATCCCCGGAGACCTCGAGGTTTATCCCGATTCCGTCCATATCGGGTACGATGACATTTGCGAGATTTATATACCGGTGTGTAAAAGGCAGTAGCGCCTGCGAATCCGTCTTGCAGCCGGCATACGTTTGCGTTTTATATCGGGATACAGATTAACCAAAAGCCTTTGGCATGAGGTTGGGTATTATTATACGATATCGCCATTTAATGATTATAGAAGCTGCCTGAAATCTGCCTATTCGCTGCATAAACGAAAAACGGAGAAACCGATTTGCACCATTCTCCGTTTTGTTTCATATGCGCATACCTGTTTATCCAGCTTATTACGGTTCGGCATCCTGCGCTTTCATCAGCGCCATTTCCTTGTCGATATTGAGGAAGAGCACCACTACCATCATCAGCACGCCGACGGCGGCGGGTACCCAGCCGAGCATGGCGTTGATGCAGCGGATCGCGCTTTCCGGCTGCACGGCAAGGTTTGCGTCAAACCCTGCGGCTGCCAAGCTCAGAACGATGAGTTCCGTCGCTGCGGCTTCGCCGAGCTTGGCGGAAAGATTATCCGCCGTGCCGATCATGCCGTCCAGCCTGCGACCGGCGCGCCACTCGATCAAATCCGACAGGTT
>CAZJYV010000032.1:9327-13835 GCA_964550295.1 uncultured Clostridium sp.
GACATAGATGGCACCTACGGAGAATGGGTCGATCAAAAACCAGATCTTGCCCAGAATGAAGAACAGCCCACCCAGCAGCATGGTGTTTTTTCTGCCGATCTTTTTGTCGATGGGGCTTACCAAGAAGGATACCGCAACGGAGCTGACAAGGTATGCCGCCTGGATAGCGGTGGCAGCCGCGCTGGAACCCATCACGTACGTGCAATAGTAATTCAAACAGGTCATCACAAGCAGGACGATGATGCCGTAGCAGATGATATAGAGCGTGTTCATCAAAAAAGGGCGATAGGCATACAGCATCTTAAAGGATTTAATGAGTGAAACGCGTTCTTCATCTTCCTGCGGTTTGATACGCTCCTTCGTAGTAAAATAGTGCGTCAGGCAACCGATGATACAGATCACGCCCATAATCAAGGCCACATAGAAGAAACCGCGGCTCGATGTTTGGATATCGAACAAATTGCCGTTCTCATCGAGTGCGCCGAAAAGCTCCAACAACGGAAAGCAGGACACGGCGCCGATGGCCATGCCGAAGCACCCGCCAAGGTTCCTGAAAACGTTGATGGAGCGCCTGTCCGCGTCGAGGTTTGTGGCGAGGTTGCCCATGGAATTATAGGGGATGCCCACCGCAGTATTGAACAGTTCGAACACAAAATAGATCAGTGCTGCGAGGATGATGGTCCCCGTATCATCGAGGTTGAAATTGGCGAACAGCAGAACCGTCGAGATCGCCCAAGGAACCGCATACCACAGCGCGAAGGGGCGTACGCTCTCGCCGTTGCGGAAGCGGTGGTTGATCGCGTAAAGCCCCACAAGCGGGTCGTTGATCGCATCCCACACAGTTCCCAGCGCAAGAATCGTGCCCGCAACAAGCACATTGATCTTAAGCACGTTCGTCAGGAAGAACAAATAATAAATGCTCTTGAACTGATAAACGATGTTAGAGCCGAGGGAAAAGGAGCCGAAGCCGAGCTTTTCCGGGAGCTTCAGTCTGGGGATAGCGGCATTTTCGTTCATAGACGGCAGTCCTCCCTTTCTTTTACAGCAAGCAGCTTATCGCGAAGAAGCCTTTTGAATATTTCAGGTTCATCCAAATCCGATGATCCGTCATCACGGTATGGCGGTTGCATCCGCCCGAACCGCCGTGCAGAAACAGTAAAACAGACTTGCCCGGATCATCCGTTTTACATGGATGCGCTGTGGGAAGCCGCCTAGAGGAATCATCATTTTTTCGTCGATCATAAAAACGCTTCTTTTCAAATAGTGATCTGAACTGAATTAGGATTGCTATATATTGTATATTGTTGCAGGGCTTAGTGTCAATAAAAGAACGTAATTCTCACCGCACGCCCTGTTTCTGATGCTTGCTGTTACCCAAGCGAGCTGTTTCGTCAAGCATCCCTTACGGAAGTGTGCAAATGCGCTGATAAAAGAAAAATTACTGAATCAAAGGCCTTCTCTTAACTGCGGAGCAAGGCCAGAAATGCCTTAATATTTACAACGCCAGAACTCTCTAAAAAACCATCTCCCCTGCTCTATAGCTTTCAGGCAATTCTTCTTCACTTAAAAATTTAAAATGATCATCACGCAGTATAGGTAAAAATACGTCGTATGGTATCTTGGAAAACTCGCAAGCATAATTGCTGGCTCCAAACCATCTGCCCTCTTTGCTGCTTAAATTCAGCCCTCTGGCAAATTTTGTATGGTTCGAGCAATCATGGACGGTTAGCTTCCAACTTTCTTCATCGGCAATTTGCATGAATTTCAGGGTTAGCTCCCGGCTCCAAATAGGTGAAATATAGCCAAGCCTTGTCATATACATGTTTTCTCCGGGATAGTTGCCTATGTTATTTTCGTTTAAATGCAATTCCGCACAATTGATAAAATCGAGTTTCGTTTCAAAGATCGCCTGTTTTTTTCTGAAAAATGCTTCGTAAAACTCCGGAGTCATTGGCGTTTCAATGCCTACATTTTTAATATACTTTTTTGCGATTCTTATATTTTCTATAACTTTATCTGAACAATTCGAGGCGCCCAAGTTGAAACGTATCTCGTCAAGGCCGGCTTCGCCTAATGCCTTCAATGTCTCTTCCGTAGCCAACGTGCCGTTTGTGTATAAATGCTGATAAACCTGAGCGTCGCTGAATTTTTTTATGATCGTAAAATATTTTTCAATTTCCATGAATGGCTCTAAATAAACGTAGGAAATGCCGGAGGGTTTCCTCTGGATGGAAAGCAGCAAATCAAGATCCTTTTCATAAAATTTTGTACCTCCGATTTCCCACATGCCTTCGCCAATCGGGGGAATATCGTCCAATTCTCCGTAATGATAACAGAACTTACACGTTAAGTTGCATGTGTTCGTTTTCCTGATCGCGCTCAGGCCGGTTCCCAGCAGGCAGGAACGGCATCCTTGTGGGAACTTGCTTTCATTCCCAACAAAAAGGGTTCTATTCTCCAGCGTTTTTAACCCCTTGATTTGCGACATGAGTTTATCATTTCTGTAATCGACAGCTGCTTCGATTTGTGCTAAGGTAGCGTAAACGATTTCCTGCTGTTTCGTCATAAGTTCCTCATCTTCCGGCAACACAGCGAAGAACTCAAACCATATCAGCGCATCTTTCTTCGAAATTTTCATAGCATACCCTTTCCCGATTAATCTTTTAGGCTCGAATAAAATCTTCCCGCTATGCCTTTTCACGCTTTCTTTCCGAAAGGCATACATCGCTCAACATAACGAGCTGTTTATTGTGATAAGCCAATGCTTTGATCGGCCAAGGAAATACGTCCTCAAAATTGATCCGATTATGATACCGTATCATATTTATTATAACATTTAATCATTCACGAGGACAAGCCGGCGAGCGCTTGTCTGAGGGGTTCTAGCATTCGCCACGCCTTTCTGCTTGTCTTAAGTTTTCGTCTGCCGGTTTCTTTCTTTAATACGAAATCCCAACACTCCCCGCTGATCTTAAACTGTTGCAGCACTTCAAAACGGCGCGGCCGGGAGAATCCCGGCCGCGCCACAACCGCTATTTTTTTGTGGGTTGTTTTTTTAAGAACACCATGAGAAGGATCCCCGCTAAAGCACAGCCTGCCGCTATGAAGAACGCCGGGGACATCAAGGATATATCCTGCGCGGCGACATTCTTATAATACCCGGCGATATACGAGGATGCCACAGCCCCCGCACCAAACCCCAACAATACCATGCCGTAGTTGGTAGCCATGTACTTGGGCCCAAACAAATCCGCGGTAAGGGACGGGAAGTTGCTCAAAAATCCGCCGTAGAAGAATCCAATCAGCCCTATTAAAACGTAGATAAAGTATCCATCCGCGCTGTTGATCAGCATCGAAAGTATGCCTGAGCCGAGAAGGAGCAGAAGAATCGTTCTCTTCCGACCGAGCTTATCCGAAATCATGCCCCAACAAAGCCGACCCAATGAGTTGCACATGGATATGATGAGTACGCCGATCGTAGCAGTCTCACCCAATCCCTTTGCAACAGCGATGGGCTTGGCAAAGCCGATCATCATAAGGCCGCCCATGCACGCGAGCATCAGGGACGCCGTTATGATATAGAACCTTGGATCCCTGAGTACCTGGCTGGGAGAGAGGCTTCCATCCTGTGCCGAGTCGACCGAAGCCGAATGGATTTCGGACTGAGGCGGATTTTTCAAAAAGAGCGCGCCGACTGTGCAAACGACAAGGAAGATTCCGCTGAGAACCATGAAAGTTTTAGGCTCGCCGACCTGCGGACCGCCGAAAAGCGCAATTAATCGCTCTATAATCGGCGTGAATATTACTCCGCCAAATCCAAGGGCCGCTACGATCAAGCCGGTCACGAAGCCTTTCTTTTCGGGATACCACTTCTGTGCACAGGCAATGGTTGTGGAATAGGTAAAGCCCATCCCTGTACCTCCCATCACGCCGTAACCGATCCAGAGCAGCCACGGAAGATCAGCGGTGGCAAAGGATGCGAGAAAAAATCCTGCGCTAAGAATCATACCGCCGATGATAACAATCGTTCGGGTCGAATACTTCGCTGCTAATTTCCCCCCGATTACGCTGCCGACCGTGAGCGTGGAGAGCAGCAGCGAAAAGGTAAGACTTGCAGCTGCGTTGTCACCACCGAAAATGCTGTTGGCGATGCCCGTCTGGAATACGCTCCAAATATAGGCGATGCCGAGGCAGAGCTGTATCGCAATGGATGCAGCGATGGCTCCTGTTCGATGTGTTACTTTCATAGAAACCTCCTTAAATATATAAAGCCCCTACTGCTTTGCAGTAAGGGCTTTTAATCCTATCGGATTATACTTGCACCTCGCACCTTCTTAACACATAACGCAATTAAACCTTATCTGCGGCAGTACAGCCGCGAAAATAATAAGGCTAATGAAGTTAATAAAGGCAAAAAGGTTTACGTGTTTCAAAGGCAAATCCATTTAAGTTTGCTCCAATTATTAAGTTGTGCCATTATCGCATAGCACCAATCTTTCTGTCAATGA
>CAZJYV010000033.1:0-13830 GCA_964550295.1 uncultured Clostridium sp.
TTCCGTCGGCGCGTTGTTCGCATCGAACCATTCCGTAACGGGAACATGCCCGTTCGGGTCGGCATAGCAGGCGTCCGTCGCCAGCTTACCGGAAACCGTGCAGACTGTGCGTTGGACGAGGCCCAGCTCGATGGGGGAAGCGTCGATGATGAGCTTGTCGGGCAAACCCGCGAGGATCTCCGACATGAATGCCTGCCACAGGGGAGCGGCGACCTTTCCGCCGGAAGAGCCGCTTTCGAGCCTGACCGCGTAATCATCATCCCCCACCCATACGACGGCCGTATAGTAGCCTGTCATACCGGCAAAATAAGCGCTGCGATAATCCTGGTTTGTGCCGGTTTTGCCGGCAACGGTCATGCCGTCGATCTGGGCGCGCGTGCCTGTGCCGCTTTCGACCGCATTGGTGAGCATGTCGACGAGCATCCAGACCGTGGTTGCCTTGAAAACCTGCCGCGACGCCTGATTGGACTGTCCGTCGAGGATAACCTTGCCGTTGCTGTCCATCACGCGCGTGTACGCGATCGGCTCAAGATACGTTCCGCCGTTGGCGATAGCCGCGTAGGCTGCCGCCATTTCAAGGGGCGTGATGCCGGTCGTGCCCAGCGCGAGTCCGGAACCGGTCGCCTTCACGCGGGAGGCGTCCACCCCGAGGTTGATGAGGTACTGTGCGGCGATCGTGGGCGTGACGTACTCCATAAGCGTGCGCGCCGCTGCGACGTTTAGGGAGGATATGATTGCGCGCCGCATGGTGACAAGACCGATGTAGTCGTCATCCCCGATGTTGGGATAGCCCGTTTCGGTATCCCAGCCCGCAATCGCCTCGGGTATGTTCGCGATGGCGCTCACGGGGGACATGCCCAGTTCAAGCGCAGGGCCGTAAACCGTCAGCGGCTTGATGGAGGAACCCACTTCCATCTGCGTGCTCTGATAGGCGCGATTAAAGCCTTTGCGGATCGTCGGTTCTTCACGCCCGCCGATGACAGCGCGAAGTTCGCCCGTGCTTTGATCGATCACGACAGCGGCTGACTGCGGCTGTAGGGGGTCGGTGTCTGCCGAGGCTGCGGTTGGGTTGGCAAGATCGGGATAGTTATCCCAGTTGGCAAGGGTGTCCTGCACAACGGACTGGATAGCGGGGTCGATGCAAAGATAAATTTTATAGCCGCCGCGGGACAGCTCGTTTTCAACTGTCGCGCGGTTGGCGGAGGTATCCAGCATGCCGCGCTGCGCGAGGATGTCCGAGCAGATCTGGCGGATGGCGTATTCGATGTAGTAAAGGTTCTCGTAGGTGGTGTTTACCCGCTCGGAGGTTTTCTGGATCATCACCGAATCGGCAAGCGCAGCGTCCCGCTGCTCTTTGGAGATCAGCCCCGCACTGTACATGCGGTTGATCACCTTATCCGTGCGGGCGTCTGTGATGTCCATTTTATTCTGCCCGGTCTTTTCGCCCGTCGTATAGGTACGCTCATAGGTGTTTTTGCGCGGATCGGTGGTGTTGGGGCTTTGAACCATACCCGCCAGCATCGCGCATTCGCGGATCGTCAGTTCCGATAGGTCTTTATTGAAATAATCTTTCGCGGCGGCTTTCATGCCGAAGTTCGACTCGCCGAGGTAAACGTCATTGAGATAGGCCTCGAGTATATCCTCCTTGGACATCAGCTTTTCGATTTCCAACGCGAGGTAGGCTTCCTGAATTTTACGCTTGTAGGACACCTCATTTGAAAGCAGCTTGTTTTTGACGAGCTGCTGGGTGAGGGTGCTGCCGCCCGCGTCGCTTGAGGCGGAAAGGGAACCGACCACCGCTGCGAACAGCCGCTTGTAGTCCACGCCATTGTGCTTGTAGAAGCGCACGTCCTCGATGGCGATGACGGCGTTTTTGAGCATATCGGGTATTTCGCCGATGTTCGCCCAGTCGCGGTACTCAAGACCCTCAAACGTTGAGAGCAGGTTGCCGTTCATGTCGTAGATATAGGAGGTGCGGTCGCTTTTCGTCAGCAGGGAGGTGTCGAGTTCCGGCGTCGTGTCGACATAGGCCTTCGCAACACCGAGTACAAGCCCCATGCCCGCACAGCCGAGGAGAAGCACCGCGAGCAGCAAAAACTTAAAAGTCGTAAACAGGATGGCAAGCGCGAACGGGCGCGGTTTATCGCGTTCAACAAAAAGGTCTTCCTCGTGCGCCTGCGCGCCGCGGCGCATCGGCGAGAGGGAGAACGCGTTTTTAAGCCGCTCCCCGAATCGTTTCAATAAACCGATCAGTTTTTCTTTCATAATGCCGCCTTTATAACCATCCAACATATTATAGCACATTGAAAACGCGATGCTCAATACGGCCTTGTCCGGCATATACTTGAATTAACATAAGCGACATAATTCGGGAGGTTATTATGGAAGGGGAAATCATCTGCCGGAAGCGGACGAGCGCGCGGAAAAAATGGATGATGTCGTTCATCATCCTTGCCGGAATCGCGGTGCTGAGCATCGTCTGGCTCAACGCAGGTATGCATAAGGCGATGGAAGCGCTGGCCGTGTCGCGGGTAAAGTCCGTTGCGGCGCGCGCGATGAACCAGGCGATCCTCGACAGCCTTGGCGAATCGAGCGACGGAGCGGCTGTTATCAAGGTGCGCGAGACGGGGGAGAGGGTGTATCTGCTTGAAGCCGACGCATATCGGATGAATACGCTTGCCGCCGAGTGTGCCCAGGCTGCGCAGGATTTGATCGGTCAGATGGGGGAGCAGGGAATCAGCATTCCGATCGGCACGATCACGGGCATCCCCTTCTTCACGGGACATGGCCCAAAGCTCAAGGTCACTTTCACGCCGGCGGGCAGCGTGCAGAGCGCGTTCGATACCGAGTTTACCTCCTCCGGTATCAACCAGACGCTTTACCGCGTGAAGCTGCGTCTTACTGCGTCGGTACAGATCGTGATGCCGGGCGTGTATCAGACCGTGAGCGTCACATCGGAGGCGGCGATCGCGGAAAGCGTGATCGTCGGCGATGTGCCGCAGGTTTACACGGATGTTGCCAATACGGACGATATGCTCAACCTGATTCCGACGGATGTTCCGTAACAGCGCAAAATTGCCATACAAATCAGGGCTCAGCTGTGCTATCATATCCATATGAAACGAATTGCCGCGATCCTGTTGATATGCGCGCTTTGCGCGCTTTGCTCCGCCGCGCTTGCGGAATCGTCGCCGTCGCCCGCTCCTGCGGATGGGACGGGTTCCGCGCTGATCGCATTTGACTCCACGGGCGAAACGGTTGTGCGCATCCAGCTTCGACTCAGGGAGCTTGGGTATTTCACCTATAAGCCGACGGGCAACTTTCAGAGCATGACCGTCGAGGCGACGAAAAAGTTCCAGCAGAAACAAACGGGCAGCGACGGCGGCGCCATCATCGCGGACGGCACCGTCGGCGCGCAGTCCATGAGCATCCTGTTTGAGCACAGCGCGGTGCGCGCTGATATTGAGGTTTCAATCCCAATCGGAAGCGCGCTTTCCGACACGCCTGCAGAAACGGGCGCGCTTGTGGATTGGACTGAAGTGAAAACGCTTCTTGTCGCAGGAAAATCCTATCTTGTGCATGACTTCAACACCGGCGCGACGTGGAACATGACCTTTACCGGCGGCGAAAATCATGCCGAGATGGAGTGTACCACGCCGAACGACACTTCTGCATACCGCAATGCGTTCGGGGATGAATTCAACTACTCCAAGCGGTCTGTGGTGATTGAAATCGACGGCAGACCGGTTGCCGCGTCCCTTCAGGGCTATCCGCACGGGGGGGATGAAGTATCCGCCAACGACATGATAGGCCACGCATGTTTGTTCTTTAACGGCAGCCTTTCGCACGTGGGCAACCTGCCCGATGTGGAACATCAGGCGCTCATCTACAAAGCCGCCGGGCGCTCCTGATCAATGCCGGTTTCCTCAAGCCGCGCTTTCAATCCGGAAAGGATCCTCGTTTCGAGACGGGATACCTGCACCTGAGAAATACCGAGTGCCGCGGCGGTCTCGCTCTGCGTTTTGTCCATAAAATAACGCATCATAATAATGGCGCGCTCGCGCGGCTGGAGCTCCCCTAGGAGCTCTTTTAGCAGCACGCGGTCGAGCGCACCGGAAAGTTCCTCCTCCGGAACGGGTACGACGTCCATAACCAACGCATCCGAATCCGCACCGAAAGCGGGTTCATAGATCGAAACGCAGGGGCGCGCGGCCTCAAGGGCGCGCGCAAGCTCCTCCGGCTCAACCGCGAGTGCTTCCGCAATTTCCAGAATGCCCGGCTCACGCCCGAGTTGGGCGGAAAGCGACTCTCGCGTGGAAGCCGCCCGGATCGAAAGTTCCCGGAGGGAGCGGCTCACCTTGATGATCCCGTCGTCCCTGAGAAAGCGCTTGATCTCGCCTGCGATCATCGGCACCGCATAGGTTGAGAAACGCACCTCATAGCTGCTGTCGAAGTTATTGATCGCCTTGACAAGACCCATACAGCCGATCTGGAACAGGTCGTCATACTCGCAACCCTTCCCAAGGAAGCGCCGCACGATGGATTTTACGAGTGCGGTGTTGTTCAGGACAAGCTTCTCCTGCGCTTCGGCGGAACCTTGCTGTGCCGAAGCGATTAAGGCAAGCGTTTCCTCGTGAGAAAACGTCTTGTGTTCATCCATTGTCCCTTACCGGGCTTATGTGCTTTTTCATGGAAACGGTTGTGCCGTATCCGGGAACGGAACGCACCTTTACCTCATCCATAAAAGCCTGCATGACTGAAAAACCCATGCCGGAGCGTTCGAGTTCGGGTGCGCTCGTATAGAAGGGCTGCATCGCAAGTTCAACATCCTCAATGCCGCAGCCGGTATCGATGATGTCGACGGAAAAGGCGTTACCTTCGATCATACAGTCCATCGCCACCATGCCGCCGCGCCCGCCGTAGCCGTGGATGATCGCGTTTGTCACAGCTTCACTCACGGCGGTGCGGATATCGGTCAACTCCTCGATGGTGGGATTGAGCTGCGACGCGAATGCCGCGGCAAGCGTCCTTGCGAGGGATTCGTTCTGCGAAATCGCGGAAAAGCTCACGTTCATCCTGTTTTTCATAGCTCAATACCTCCCTGCGCGTCCCTTTTTTCGCACAGCGTGTAGACGCCCGCCATGCGCAGTATTCTTTCAACGTGTTTGTTGGCGCCGCAAAGCGCCATGCTTCCGCCCCGTCGGGACAGCGTCCTGTACCGTCCGAGAATCACCCCGAGGCCGGAGCTGTCCATGAAGCTGACGCCGCGCAGATCCAGTTCAAGTTCCCGAACTCCCGGATTTGAAAGAAGCGCGTCCAGCGCCCGGCGGGTTTCCGCCGCGCAGTGATGATCCAGTTCGCCGACGAGCCGCGCGACCACGCGCGGGCCGGCCGTTTCAGAGCGTATCTGCATAACCGCCTCCTGTATAGGATTAACAAGAACATTTTCCCTACGCGAATTTTGCATCCTGCCTATTATTCCCACTGCATTTGTCCGATATACACGAGTTTTGGCGAATATGAAAAAAGGGCGGAATATTCTTCCGCCCATGCTGTCCATATATGGATGTTACGCTTTTCGGTGGCGCTTGATCGCCTTGGGGATTTCATACCAGAGAACGGATACCGCGCCGAGGCCGAACGCCGTCAGCAGACGGGCGGCATCGAGCGGCGCAAGCTTTAAAATGGAGGAAAGCGGCGTATACAGTAAAAGCAGCAGCAGCGCGACGGTACCCAGCGTAACCGCCCACATGACCTTGTCGCGCGCGAGCCGCACGACGCTCTTGTGGATCGGGTCGATGTCCGATGAGTTTACCTGCACGAGGAACAGGTTCGCCGTCATGATAACGGCCAGGCCCATGCTGCGTGCGCAGGACGCCATCGCTTCGCCGCCTTTGAGGGTGAGATAATACGCGCCAAAGGAAGCCGCGAAAACGGCTAAACCTTGAATGACACTCTTCATAAGCACGTTCGCGGTCAGTAGTTTTGCCTTCGGGTCGCGGGGCGGTTGTTCCATTGCATTCTGCTCGGCAGGCTGCCGTTCGAGCACGATGGAGCATGTGGGGTCGATTAAAAGCTCCAATAATACCACATGCAGGGGCAAAAGCAGCAGCGCGCCGGGTGCGATGCCGAGCATCGGTGCCAGCAGCGAGGAGAGCGCGATGGGGATATGGATCGTGAACACATACCCCATGGCTTTGCGAATGTTTTCGTATATGCGCCTGCCGTCGCGGATGGTATCCACGATGGTTGCAAAGTTGTCGTCCATGAGGATGAGGTCTGCCGCCTCGCGGGAAACCTCGCTGCCGCGCTTACCCATGGCGATGCCGATATCCGCGTATTTAAGCGCGGGTGCATCGTTCACGCCGTCTCCCGTCATGGCGACGATTTCTCCGTTGTCGCGGAAAGCCTTCACGATGCGCATCTTATGCTCGGGTATCACACGCGAAAAGATCGACGTATGCCGCACCGCCTCCTGCAGTTCCTCATCGTTCATCGCCTCGAGCATGGCGCCCGTGATAATCGTTTCACATTCCCGGATACCCACTGCCTTGGCGATGGATGATGCGGTGATGCCGTTATCCCCCGTGATCATCACAACGCGTACGCCCGCGCGGTAACAGGTTTCGATGTTTTCCCGCACGCCTTCACGCGGGGGGTCGGCAAGGCCGACAAGACCGAGCAGCCGAAGGCTGCACGCCTCAATGCTCGCCGGTATGGCGGCTTCGCTGGCGGGTTTCTGGATGCCCACGGCGATAACACGCAGGCCTTTCGCGGCAAAATCATCCGCTGCGGCGCGCGCCGCAGCAGCCTGGTCCGCCGTAACCGCGCATATCGAAAGCAGGCTTTCGGGCGAGCCTTTCGCCGCAATGATGATCTCCCCGTCGTGATTCCAAACGTGGCCCATCATCTTGCGCTCGTTCGTAAAGGAATATTCGGTGAGCAGATCCCCGCCGAACAGATGCCCGCGGTCGATGCCGCGCATGTCGCAGTAATCGATCATGGCTTTTTCCATGGGGTCGTATGCGTCCACCTCGCAGCCGAGGCCCATCGTTTCGATCAGATCGCCGTCGTTGGCGTCCACGCTCCAAACCTCGCGTACACTCATGCGGTTCATGGTGATGGTGCCGGTCTTGTCAACGCACAGCACGCTGACGGCGCCGAGCGTTTCCACCGAGGGCAGTCTGCGCACAAGCGAGTTCTTTCTGGCAAGCCTCCACGCGCCCATCGAGAGGAACACGGTGAGGATGACCGGAAATTCTTCGGGGATCATTGCCATCGCGAGCGTGATGCCGGAAAGCACGCTTTCGATCAGCCGCGAAACGGGCGCATGATCGGTAAGGTTGAACCAGGTTGCAACCCCTACCAGCGCGAACAATACGATCGCGATGATCGCGCAGGTTTTTACAAGCTTTGCTGTCTGCTTTTCGAGCGGCGTCGGGCGATCCGGCGCTGCGGCTACATGCCCGCCGATTTTTCCGTATTCCGTATCGCTGCCCGTTTTGATCACGAGGATGAGCGCCGTTCCCTGCGTGACGAGCGTGCCCGCGTAACAGTAATCCGTGCGCCAGGGACTTTGCACGCTTGGCGCGGGGGATTCCACGGGCAGCATCTTGTCGAATTCACTCCCGATCGGACCTGCCATATCCATCCCGGCGGTTTTCCAAACGCCCAGGGATTCTCCTGTCAGACTGCTTTCATCCACGCACAGGTCGTTGCAGCGCAGAACTTTGCCGTCCGCCGGTATTTTCACCCCTTCGTGAAGCATCATCACATCGCCCGGTACAAGCTCCGCACTTGGAATCACGGTTTCAGCGCCGTCCCGGACGACGGTGACGTGCGGCGCGGAAAGATCCTTGAGCGCGTCAAGCGTTTTGTCGGTTTTCCATTCCTGCACGATCTCGATGGTGATGACGCCGACGACGAAAACCAGCATGATCGCGCCGTCCCGCGGCTCGCCGAGGAGAAAATAGATCACCGCCGCGGCGATGAGCAGCAGAAACATCGGCTCCGCAATGACATGCAGCGCCTTCGTGAACAAGCTGACTTTCTTTTGAGGGGTCAGTTCGTTTCGCCCATATTTGGCAAGGCGCGCTTTCGCCTCTGCCGAAGTGAGTCCTTCCGGAAAAACGGTACGGTTCATAAAAGTTACCTCCGAAACAAGATAGCTCCATGATCTGCATCGGTATGATTTCACAGATGGGTTTATCGATCTGTCGATAAAACAAAACACATCTGCGGAACGACAACTGTCCCGCAGATGCGCATGATATGCTGCACCCGCTGCCGCCGCCGGCGGCCCGGCCCCACGAGCCCTGCGAAAGGCTCATCGCCTGCTCAGTTTGTACTGGTGATCGCGCGCCTTTCATAAGGCGCAATGCAGTGCAAAGAGATCTTTATGAAAATATCATGCAAACATTCGGTTAGTCAAGCGCAACATGCAGCACGTAGGCAACGTTTTCTTTTTGCCTATAATATGGTATGATTTTCCATCGGGATAAGCACCTGCCGCGGTGACGACAATAGAATCAAACGATAAACAAAAATGGAGCGAAAAGCTATGGAACTGACCGTTTTGGGACGACACGGCCCGTATCCGGCGCCGGGTGGCGCGTGTTCGGGCTACCTTGTTCAGGCGGGTGAGGCCAGAATCGTTCTCGACTTGGGCGCAGGCACGTTTTCCCGTCTGCTCGGGCTGATGCCCGCGCTCAACATGGATTGCGTGATCCTCTCGCACCTCCACAGCGACCATATCTCCGATATGTTCGTGCTGCGCTATGCGCTCCGCCAGCTTGCCGACCGCGGCGTGAAAACAACGCTGCCTTTGCCGGTAATCGCGCCGGAGGAGCCGCGCGAGGAGTACAAACTGCTGACCGCCTCAGGTGCATACGACCTGACCGCCGCGCAGGATGAGATGCAGCTGCGCATCAAGGATGTGCGCATCCGTCTGCATCGTATGACGCACCCCGTACCCTCTTATGCCGTTACGATGGAGCATGAGGGAAAACGCTTTGTTTCTACTGGGGACACGGGCATGCGGCATAACCTTGTGGAGCTTTGCTACGGCGCGGATCTGCTGCTTGCTGACGCGAACTTTCTCGATGAGGAATGTCCCGGCGCGCCGGCGCCGCACCTTTGTGCCGGTCAGGCGGGCAAGCTTGCGGCGCAAGCTTGGGTCAAGCGGCTCATCCTCACGCATATCCGGGGGACTTCGTGCGATACGGGCAAGCTTTTGGCACAGGCGCAGAGGTATTTTAAAAATACGGAGCTGGCAGAGGAACTGCGCACATATACCGTTTAACAAACGGCATGTCCGGGGTTGCATATATTCTTTCCGGTGTTATAATATGGATTGCGAACCGGAACGAACGGAGGACTATCATGGATTTTTTTGAAATGATCAACGCGCAGGCGGCAGCCGTAACGGATGAGCTGCTTGCGGCTGCGGATACGCTCAAGCGGGGGGACATGCTCGTGGTCGGCTGTTCCACCAGCGAAATCATGGGTAAACTCATCGGCACAGGCTCCTGCGAGGATGCTGCAAAGGCCGTGATGGATGCCGTTCTGCCCCGCGTAAGGGAACGCGGTCTTTTTCTCGCGGTGCAGTGCTGTGAGCACCTGAACCGCTGCCTTGTGGTTGAGCGCGGCTGTATGGAAAAATTTGATTTGCAGCAGGTATGGGTTAGGCCGCAGCTTCACGCGGGCGGCGCGTTTGCCATGCAGGCGGTCGCGCGTTTTGACGATCATGTGATGGTGGAGGATTTGCACGGCAAGGCAGGCGCGGGCATCGATATTGGCGGCACACTGATCGGTATGCACCTGCACCCAGTCGTGGTTCCCGTCCATGCCAAAACGAGGAAGATCGGCGAGGCGAACGTCATCTCCGCGCGCACACGCCCCAAATACGTCGGCGGCCCGCGCGCCCAGTATGATGATATGCCCAGGGCGCACTGAGGGCAGCGAACCGCTCACGGCACATCCCAAATGATCCATAAAAGGCTTCCTGCAAACGATGCGGAAGCCTTTTCTATTTATTGCTTTTGTATCTATAATTACATTCTGACAACGCCGCTTCCGCCTGCGCGGATCTTCGGCGTGCCGTCCGCTTCGAGCGTGAGCCGGGTATAGATTTTAGAAGGCTTGCCCATGGCTTCACCCTGAATGAACAGGTTGGTTTCATCCGGCTTGAGCAGGCCTCTTTTGTAGAGATAATAGGTCAGCGCGCCGTTTGAAGTGCCTGTTGCCGCTTCCTCGTCGATGCCGTAGAGCGGGGCAAAGTTGCGGCAGTAACCCGCCGCCCCATCGCCGAGGGCGCAGGCATGCACGCCCGTTACGTCAAAACGCCTGGAAAGCATCGCGATGGCGTCGAAATCGGGATTCATCGCCGCGAGAAGGTCGCGGCTTGCCAGCGGCAGCATGATATCTGCAAGGCCGGCGTCCACCGCAGCGGGGCGAAGGCTTCCGCAGGCATTTTCCGGCAGGGCGAACATGGAAAGCAGCGTTCGGGCGTCCGACGGATCCAGCTCGAACAGCTCCTTTGGCTTCGCCAGGTCCAGCCATACGAGTCCATTCTCGGCATTCACACGAAGATCCCCCGCTCCCGTATGGACGACATACTCTTTGCCCTCTTGGATCATTCGGCGCTGAAGCATCAACGAAAAGGAGCCGACCGTTGCGTGGCCGCACAGGGCGACCTCCTCTATGGGGGTGAAGAAGCGGATTTTGAATGAACCGTCGGAAAGGGGCAGAATAAACGCCGTTTCCGAAAAACCGACTTCGGCGGCGATTGCGCGCATACGAGCCTCGTCGGGCAGCGCGTCCTGAAAAAGGGCGACGCCCGCCGGGTTGCCGCCGAGGGAAACGTCCGTGAACGCATCAACGGTATATAGTTCCATAAGCGCCTCCGGTAAGAATATGTAGGATGGTTTGATGATACCATATATTATACGCAATTGCTATTGACGGGTTATGTGCTTTAGGGTAAGATAACTATGTTAGTTACAACTAACTAAGGAGAGCTGATACAGATGAGCAAAGAGGCGAACAGGACGCTGGGTGGGCTTACGGTCGGGCAGAGCGGTCATGTGAAGACCGTCGCCACGGCGGACAAGCGCATGCGGCGGCATATTACGGACATGGGCATCACGCCGGGCAACGAGGTGAAGCTTGTTAAGGCCGCCCCTATGGGAGATCCGCTGGAGATTGAGCTGCGCGGTTATTCGATGTCCCTTCGCAAGGCGGATGCGGATACGATCATTCTCATGAGCGAACAGGAGCACAGGCAGTGGCATGAGAACACGATGCTGGCGCGGGCGGCGTTTGAGAAGCATGCCGCCGAGCGCCTCGCACAGACGCAGCCGCACGCAGACGATGCGCAGGAGCATCGGCGCGCGGCGCAGCTTACGGCATTTATCCTCGATAAGGGCGGCTGCTGTGAAAATCCGGACAGCGATTACTGCCCGCGCGAGGTGTTCGGTGATGACGGCGGCCCCGTCCATCTTGCACTCGTCGGCAACCCGAATTGCGGTAAAACGACGCTTTTCAACGCTATGACAGGCGCGAAGGAATATGTCGGCAACTGGCCGGGCGTTACGGTCGAAAAGAAGGAGGGCAAAATCAGGAACGCTTCCGGCAAAAACGGGGGGGGATTTTGCACGCTCGGTCATGAGATGACGGTTGTTGACCTGCCGGGCATCTACTCGCTGTCCCCCTACTCGATGGAGGAGATCGTCGCGCGGGATTATATCATCAACGAAAAGCCTGAGGCGATCATCAACATCGTGGACGGCACGAACCTGGAACGCAATCTTTACCTGACGATACAGCTGCTCGAGTTGGAGCGGCCCATGATCGTCGCCCTCAACATGATGGACGAGGTGGAAAAACGGGGCGGTTCTATCGACTGCGAGCGCCTTTCGCTGGAGCTCGGCATCCCGGTCATCCCCATCAGCGCACGGACGGGAGAGGGGATCAGCGATTTGGTGGACGGCTTGCAGCGCCTGATACAGGCTGCGCATGTGCAGTTTCATGAGGGGTTCAACATCGAGCCGGACGATGTGTATGACGATTTCACCCACATGCAGCATCACCTCATCGGCCAGCTCGTGGACGCCTATGCGGATGAGGCGGGTCTCCCCAAGCACTGGGCGCAGATCAAGCTGCTCGAAGGGGATGAGCGCGTGTATCAAGCGCTGAAGCTGCCGGGAGACGTTGCCGCCGAGGTTCAAAAGATCGTGCGGAATTTCGCCCGGGCGAACCCCTTTGGCGACAATGAAAGCATGGTTGCGGACAGCCGCTACGCTTATATCGAAAAGGTCGCCGGGGCATCCATGAAAAAGGGCGTTAAGGACGCCGTCATCCAAAACAACGCGCGTATCGATAAAATCCTCACCAATAAATGGCTTGCGCTACCCATGTTCCTGCTCATCATGGGGTTGATTTTCGCGCTGACCTTCTCCGGCGTCGGAGCCATCCTTTCGGATGCGGTCGGCGCTGCGATCGACGACGGGTTTGCGCCCTTCGTCCGGCAAACGCTCGTTTCGGCAGGTGCGCAAGCGTGGTTTGTGAGCCTGCTGTGCGATGGAATCATCAAGGGTGTAGGCGGCGTGCTGACCTTCCTGCCGCAAATCGCGCTGCTCTTCTTCTTTCTTTCGCTCTTGGAGGACAGCGGATATATGAGCCGCATCGCCTTTATTATGGATAAGCCTATGCGGCGCTTCGGCCTTTCGGGCAAAAGCTTCATCCCCCTGCTGATGGGCTTTGGATGCACGGTACCGGCTGCGATGGGCGCGCGCACGATGGACAATCAGCGCGATCGGCGGATGACTATTCTGCTGCTGCCTTTCATGAGCTGTTCGGCAAAGTTGCCGGTTTACGGCTTGATCGCGAGCGCATTTTTTGAGAAGAATCGCGCGCTCGTCATATTCAGCCTGTATCTTCTGGGCATCCTGCTCGGCATTTTTTCGGGCCTGCTTTTCAAGGGCAAGCTGTTTGAAAAGGGGGATGCGCCCTTCGTGATCGAACTGCCGCCCTACCGCTGGCCTACGGCCAGAAATACCCTTACGCACGTGTGGGAGCGCGTGAGCCATTTTCTTGAAAAGGCAGGCACGATCATCTTTGCGATGTCCGTCGTGTTGTGGTTTCTCCAAAGCTTCAGCTTTTCCTTCGCATTCGTGGTCAATCCGGCGCAGAGCATCATCGGAGAGGTCGGTACGCTGATCGCGCCCATCTTCAAACCCCTGGGCTTCGGCTCCTGGCAGGCAAGCGTCGCGCTGCTCACGGGCGTAGTCGCCAAGGAGGCGGTGGTCAGTTCCCTTTCGATGTTCGCCGGTTTTTCGGCGAGTGCGGGAGGAGAGGTTGTGCACGGCGCGCTGTCCGCGATCTTTACGCCTGCGGCCGCATACAGCTTCCTCGTGTTCGTGTTGATCTATACGCCCTGCCTGGCTGCGGTCGCCATGATGCGGCGGGAGCTTGAGAGCACGAGATGGACGGTATTTGCCGTTATTTACCAGTTGGCAAGCGCATGGATCGCGGCGTTTGTGGTGTATCATATCATTGGACTGTTTACGGGGGATGTGCGGATGGGTTACGTGTTTTATATCATCGCGGCGGTCATACTTGCGTATAGCCTGTTTATGATCGTGCGGCATTTCAGACGACGCGGTTGCTGCGAAGCAAGCGGACATACCTGCAAAGGTTGCAGATACGCCCCACACTGTTCACAAAAAGGTACTGACCAATAGCAGGAAAATATGCTATACTCGAAGAAAGCAATAAGTGACGCCTGATGATAATCCGGGCGTCCGAAAGGGGTAAGAAGATGAAAATCTC
>CAZJYV010000034.1:0-13775 GCA_964550295.1 uncultured Clostridium sp.
ATTTTATCGTTGAAAATCAAAACGTCAGCATCCGCTTTTTCAAAGGAGCAGCATTCTCGGTTGAAGCACCTAATTTTGTAGAGCTGACCATTGCGGAAACGGAACCCGGCATCCGCGGGGATACCGCCACCGGAACCACCAAGCCGGCTATCCTTGAAACCGGCTATAAGATCAACGTGCCGCTGTTCGTCAATCAAGGCGACAAAATTCGCGTGGATACCCGTTCCGGCGAATACATGGAGCGCGTCTGAGGAAACCTTAATCTAACCACTATTATATATGGGAGGTTCACATGGGCTACACGAAGGAAAAAGTCGCTTATCTGCGCGGCGTCGCCGACGGCATGGATCTGGGCGACGATAAATATGCCAAGTTGTTTCATCTGATCATCGAAACGCTCGATGAGATGGCCGATACGGTTGATGAAAACGAGGAAGCCATCATCGAGATGGACGAGTGCATCGATGATATGTGCGACGAGCTTTCGGATATGGATGAATGCATCGATGCCCTGCTTGATGACGAAGATCTGGACGAAGATGAGGATGATGACTTCATCGAAATCGAATGCCCTCATTGCGGTGAGACGGTTTATTTCGACCAGTCCATGCTCGAGGGCGACGATCCCCTCATCTGCCCCAACTGCAACAAGCCTGTCGTACCCGACTTCAGCGAAGACGAGGATGAATAAGCGGTACGTCAGCATTTAATCGGCTGAACGGAATAAAGGATCATCAGCGCGGCTGCCTGTGCGGCCGCGCTTTTTGTGTTGCAAAACCACTTTTTTCGGATTATAATGAACGTGTTCATAAAAAGGAGAAATCAATGCCGAAGATCATCGATGGTTTGAACGACAAAATACTCGTTTGCGCAAAGCAAACGTTGCTCGAGCAGGGATACGCGGGCCTAAAAATCCGCGAAATAGCACGGGCGTGCGAGGTTGCGCCGGGTACGGTATATAACTATTTTTCCTCAAAGGATATGTTGGTGGCGGAGATTATGCTCGCGGATTGGCGGTCTGCGTTGGAGCAGATGCGCACAGCATGCCGCGATGCCTGCACGGTTGGGGATGGGCTGTACGCCCTGTTCAAGTCCATGCGCGGTTTTGTTTTCGTTTACAGGGACGCATGGCAGCAATATGCTAATGTGCGCGATATCGATGATCGGTATGCATCATACAGAAAACGGCTTGTCGGGCAGATCGCGGACATCGTATCTGATCTGCTCTCCAAAAAGGGCAAAACGAATGATCCGTATTTACCTGTATTTACAGCAAAAATGCTCCTGGCATTTTCGATGGAGGACGAGTTTCAGTTTTTGATGCTGGAAGGCATCATCAAAAAACTATATGAATAATGGAGAGCGTGTATGAGCAGCTTCAAGAATTTGCGCATCGTTGACAACTTCTATCAAACCTCGGCCTTCTTTCCGATGCCAACCGTATTGGTCGGTACGCTTACGGCGGATGGTGAAACCACGCTGGGTTCTTATTCTCTGGTGCAGCCTTATTACGTCGCCGGCAAGGAGTATTACGCTATGCTGTTATGTGCGCGAAATTCTTCAAATACGGCACAAAATCTCCTTCGCTACGGAAGATGTTCGCTGAACTTTATAACGGATGCAAAAAAATATTTTAAGGAAGCGGTGCGGCTTGGCTTCCCCGGAGATACGCCGGAAGAAAAAATGAAAAATTGCCGGTTCATCCTTGAAGATGGTCTGATGTGCGCAGAGCACCCGGATACCGTGTTTCCGAAAGTCGTTGTTGAATCCATCCAAACGTTCGAGTGTACCTGGATGCGCGAGCTGGATCATGCGCAGGATGACGCGGCGGGTGAACTGAACGGATACGAGCCTCCGTATCACGACTTCAACGGTATCACGAGCAAGTTTGGATGTCACTTCATCCTCAGGGTCGACAAAATTCTGATGAAACCGAAGTATTACAATGCAATCATCAACGGCGTTCGCGCGAAAGATTTTCCGCGTATCCCAATAGATTACGGCTATCGGGACAGCAAAAATTTCTGGTTCATGAAATCGTCCCGCGCTAGCGCAGAGGGGTTGCCCGACCGGGAAGTGGACTTGAACTCCGTCGTATATGCGGCAAACAGGATTGACGATGCGGTTAAATTTACCCAGGATGCTTGTAAAACGATGGTGAAGGTGCCTCGCGTATTTCTGACGACCGTATTGAAAGGCTGCGTCGCATGGGCGAAGGAAAACGGAGTTACGTTGATCACCGCGGAACACATGGCAATCATCAACGACAAGCGGGCCAAAGAGAAGCAACGCTGATTGCCAACGTTCACACGGATCATTTGAATGACAGTTGCGCGCAGCCTTTAGGGGGCTGCGCGCAACTGTTTTGCGGAATACAACGCGCGGGAGGAGGATGTGTGCAGCCTGCATTCATTGACGAAAGAATCGTTCAGCGATAAAATAAAAGATGCCTGTATCCATAATATGGAAGACCGGCCAAATCGAGAAAAGAAGGTGAGGTTCAGCCTTATGGAAACATCGATACGCTCCGAAAAAAAACACAGCGCGGGGAAAATCATTTTCTGGTTATTCAGTCCGGTTTTGCTGGTGCTGATTCTGGCACTTCTGCTGTTTGGCGCGCTTTCGCTTTTCGGCTTCTCCTACGATGATCAAACAGCGTTGCTTGCTCAGGCGCCGATGAGCGCGGACCAGCGATATACGTTTCACGCGCAGGAGCGCACGGTGGATGCTGCCGTCAACACTTCGGATATCTTGTTTATTCTCTCGCAGGAGGGAGAAATCACGCCCGCTGCGCTTCAATCCCAGCTCAAAGCATACGGGGTTGACCTTTCAGCATACGGATTATCCCTTGCGAAATACGGTGTGCGTTTTGATGATGGCGTGTCTGTCACATTGCTTTTCAAGTGGCTCGGTTTTGTACCGATTCCGCTGCAGCTTGATGTGGACACATCCCTCGCAAACGGCGAGTTGAACTTGCAGGTTTCCCGGATACATATCACAAAGCTGGCAGCCGTTTCCCTAAAAACGCTTGAAGATAAATTCGGTTTGGACACCGAACAGCTGTCTTTTCAGATTTCGCTTGAGGATCTCAACACATGGCTTTCTGATGTGCGCAGCGTATCGTTTTCGAGCGGAAACATGGTGCTGACCTACGGTATCGGGGATGAACTTTTCAGCGAGGTGCGCACCGACGCATATTTTGCGCAGCATGCGACTTATTATATCGACGGCATATCGGAGCTGACGATTTTTTTGAATGCCTTCTCCGAAAAAGAAGGTACGCTTAAGCTGGGGGATGATTTTACCGCGCTGCTCGGAGCGCTTGAAGCGGATCCGGGCATGATCGAGGATGTGCGCATCAACTGCCTTTCGCTTGCTTACCCGTACCATGCAAATAAAGCATTTGCGGGAGAAAAGGGTTTATACTTGACCCGTTTCCTGCCAAACGTGACACAAGAAGCGGTAACGGCACGGCATGATCAATATTATTCCCTCTATGAAGAGCGCGTCATGCTCATGGGTCAACTCATACAGGAGCAAAACAAACTGTATCAGAATGAAAAAATCTCATATTCCGATGCCAATCTCCTGAATGCCGAAACAGGTGATAAGCTTGTGTTGTCACAAATCGTTGAAGATTTTACGCCGTATGATAAATTTCTTTCGGAGACGGATTCACGTTTCATGCTTTGCAGCGGCGATATTCAGGCGATTGCGTTCGGTTTTGAAACACCGCTTAAACACTTGCCGCACGATAAGGATGTCACATATCCCGGTCTTGACAAGGATGAGGTGTATATGATACTTCTGCTTACACGCATGAAAAACGGTGAGCCTGCCTTTGTGTATCTTGCGGTTACGCTTACGGCTGTGATGATTGATCCCATCTCTGAGGAGGAGTACAACTCTTATATGCAATCCGAATACGTACCCACAATCGCATTCGGAAGCTGACGGAATTCGGAAAAGAAATAGCCGCCCGGTTGCGTGGCGTCATAGAACTGCGGCCTGTGTCGATTCTTTTGCGCGATAACCCCAAAAGGGAAGGGGAGACTCCCTGGTCAGCGGGAGTCTCCCTCTCTAAATATTGCAGCAAACTTTCGATGCAGGCGGCATCATGGATAAGGATGGTTTCTGTAATCGTAAAAGTATATTTTTACGATGTTTGCCGATCAACTGGCATTTGGTTGCTCGGCTTTGCATTCATTTTGTGAAGTTGATATACCAACTTGGCACGGGGTTCTGCATATCATCATACCACCGCAAAATATCCTTTGCTTGATTGAGCATAGTCCCAACCTCGTTCTGCCCGAACGGAATTGCCCAATAGACGGAGGACAGGGTGTTACTTGCAACATACAAAGCGAGAAGGCGCCAAAATTTCATTGGGACACTGTCATCGAAATAACCATTCACCATGCCCGATGCGAAAAGCGGGGATTTTTGTGCACACCAAACAATGCGGTTGAACTCTTCCCACGGATCCCCGAAGTCGTAACGGTCAAAGTCTATAATCTGCAGTTTGCTGTCCTTGTCAATCATCATATTCCCGATATGGTAATCACCATGCTGATATACCTGCGGACGATTTTCGAGCAAGGAACGATTTTCATTTATATAATTGATAAAAGCTTGTCCATTTTCGTATTTGATCGGACATTTATTGTATTTTTGGATCTTATCAATCATTTTACGGTTGAAACGTATTTCCCAGTCTTCTTGCTCCTTTGGTGCGGGAAGAGAATGAATCTTTTGGAGAATGCGCCCCGCTTCAAGCCCATAAGCATATTGCTCAGTGTCCGATAGCATCGCAATAATGTTCTCAAGATCAACACCGTCAATCCAAGACTGCAATATGTAAACACCCTCTTCACAAATGCCAAACTCAATGGGAGTACACATCGGCACACCCAGCTCAGCCACACGCTTCATCATCTCAAACATGTTTTCGCGGCTTGCGCTATTATCATAGGGAGTTATGCGAAGCAGATATTTTCTGTCGTTTTCATCGGCTACGCAGTATTTCTTATCACACGACCAACCTTTATTTATTGGAGAAATATTGATAAAATTCAAATGTGTTTAGCTCCTTTCGTAAAACATAAAAATCCGCAGGTCAAATCTATAAGACAAATTCGGGTTTAGAAGGGCACAAAATGAAACGTCAGTACCATTGTCTGGCTCTGCTTCTCTTCTAAAATGCAGCAAACCGAAAGGCGTGACGCAACGGTTCGCTATTACATCCCGCTCTTTGAGAAGCTGTTATGATTTTAAGGGTGTTATTCTTCCTGAACGTATGTTCCGTCCGCTACGGCGCGCACATAATCGAGCGCTGCCCACAGCTGGGCATCGTCATCCTGATTGACTTGGTCGAGCGGCAAACCTTTGAGGGCTTCGGGCAAATCCACCTCGATATCAGGAACGACACCCTTGTCGTGTATGCTGTTTCCGGCAGGGGTAAAGTATCCGTCGGTCGTGATCTTCAGCCAGCCTCCGCTGGTGGAGAGATGAAAAGTCGTTTGAACGATGCCTTTGCCGAAGGTTGTGATGCCGACCACGGAACCTGCGCCGTTTTCCTGAATGGCGGCTGCGAGGATCTCGCTTGCGGAAGCAGAATTTTCGTTTACGATAACAGCAATTGGCACGTTGACACCCCTGCGGTTGGATGTGTAAACTTCGCCTTCGGCCTCAAGCCGCCCGCGCACACTCACGATTGTACAATCGCCCAGCAGACCATCGGCAATGCTGAGCACATCCGAAAGCGAACCGCCGGGATTGTCGCGCAGATCGATGACGAGCGACTTCATGCCGCGGTCTTCAAGGTCGTTGATTGCTTCTTTGAATTCTTCCGCACAGTTGCCTGTAAACATGGATATTTTGATGTAGCCGGTGCGTTCCTTAAAAAGCTTATATTCAACATGTTGGATGCTAATTTCAGCGCAAACGAGCGTAATATCCAAAAGTTGCCCTCCGCGCAGCAGCGTGAGCTTGACGGATTCGCCTATTTCCCGGTCGATTGCGGAGGCGATGTCGTCCAGCTCCATGCCGATGATCGAAACGTCGTCCACCGCCGTGATGATATCGCCCGCAAGTATGCCTCCTTGCGCGGCCGGCGTACCGTCATATACATCAAAAATCGGCGCGCCTTGCTCCGTCATCTGTCCGACGAGCAATCCGATTCCGCTATATTGGCCGTTGATGTTCGAAAGATATTTTTCGTACTCTTCGGAAGTGAAGTAATTTGCGTATTGATCGCCGAGCGAGTCCACGATGCCATTGAGCGCGGCGCTCAGCAGGTCTTCGCGGGAGGGTGGATCATAGTAATACTCGTTGTTGATCTTGTCGATCAGCTCGTTAAAAACCAGAAGATCGCTCAGCCTTGCATATTCCTCGGTCGTCATGACAACTTCGTCCGCGCGCTTTGCATTGAGCGTGCTGACGGTAATCGCCGCCGTTACAAACGATGTGATCAGAACCGTGGCGATAAAATATAACAGCGTCCTGAGCCAGGACTTCATTCTTTACCTCCGGACGTTTATGCGGCAGAGCCGCAGCAGTCGTATATACTTACGGAGATTCTATCAGAATATACACCTTGCGTCAAATTAACGAATCGTGACGGAAAAGTTGAATAAACATCACAGAGGAGAGCGCATGCGGCTCATTGGCGTATGTCGGCAAAACAATCGATGCGCCTCAGTCCAGATACGGCAGTGCCGCGCCGATTGCGGTTGCGTAAATCGCGTCCCCCGGAATGAAGAAGCGGACGTCCGAAAGTTCCTCGACCTGACCGAGTACCTGATGGGCGAGGGGCATTTTCGCAAGGGTGCCGATCAGAACGGCATCGCGAACGGGATCGTTGCGCAGCGCGAAAACAGACAGCATACCTACCGTTTGAAAAATCATATTGATGAGACCCAGCGCGATATCCGCGTTGGATACGCTGCTTTTTGTTTTGCCGAAGTTTGAAGCTGTAATGTGTGCAGGCAGCATGGAAATATCGTTGGTGCAGATATCCGATATCATCAAGTCAACGTTACTCAAATCTCCTTTTTCGGCAAGCTGGGCAAGGGCGCCGGTATCAGTCTCATGCAGCAGATGCCAGGCAAGACCGGAGAGCGTGCCTCCGCCTACGCCGCTGCCGCCGATGTGGACATATCCGTCCTTTCCGGCACGCACAAGCGCCGTGCCGGTGCCAAGGCTGACGACTAGCGCTTCTTTCTTGCCGGAAAGATGGAGTCCGCCCGCGCCGATGGCGTTAAATTCATCCACATGCGAGGTAGGCACGCCGTAAATATCGTTGTCCACCAGTGTGGAACCGACGCCTGTAAGCACAATGCGCGAAACATCCGAAAGCGCCACACGGTTGCTGCTCAAAAAATTGCCGATTGCGCCGTAGAGCGACGTCAACCAGTCCGAAGCTTCGACTTGCAGCATGGAGATGCGATCTCCGTTGTTGTGAAAGCCTGCAACCTTCGTCGTGGAGCCGCCTATGTCGATACCGAGTATGACGCTCATCTGTTCGCGCCTCCGGCGGTGTATCCACCGCGCTTCCATGCCGGAAGGATGGCCCTGTACACAAAGGGAACAATGATTGCTGCCGCGCCAATCTCAACCAGACCGTTGACGCTCACGATGTACATAAAAGCGGTTTTGAAAACTGCAAAAAAGTCTGCATAACTCTCGGCCATATCGCCGAAAGCATAAATCGCGCCGAGCACCAGAACGGTGTTCGTAACGGTCGCCCCGACGGCGGCGATCATGGCGTCCACAAACTCGGGAGCGCGGCTTTTTTTCATCGCTGTGAACACGAGCCCGCCGACCAGACCGACGAAAATGCGGGGCAGCACCGAAATCAGGGGGTTTGTGAACATGATCCACATCGGATTTGTAAACGCGCGGATGAGGCAGGTGATGCCCCATACGCCGCCCAGAAACGCGCCGTATTTCCATCCAAGCAGGCACGCGCCAAGCGCGACCACAATATGCAGCGTTGTGATCTCGATGATGCCGACCGTTATATAACCCGTGTAGGGGATGACCGTCATGACAATAATTAAAGCGGACAATATCGCTGCCAGAACAAGCGCGCGGAGCTTTTCGTGGCTCATTGCCTGTATGGAAGAATGAATCTTATCCAACGTATGTTCCCTTCCTTTTGCTTATATTTTACATCGATATTATATCCGTTTACGCAACGGATGACAATGCGTTTGAAAATGATTAATTTGAACTCGTTAACTTTTAGCGAATCATGCATGTTATTGACTTTACATGGGGTATGAAATGACTATATAATGATAAAACCGTTTGTGCGGCATCATCGTGAAAGGATCATGCGAAATGGAAAACGCTGCGGGCGTTCAGGTTGGGACGCCCAGAAAACCCAAGTGGAACAGAACTGTCGTTATCCTGCTTATCATTGCCGCCGTTATTGGCGCGTCTGTGCTGACACTTCATCTGATTACAACCGAGCGGGAGGAGAGGCGCAACGCGATCATCACTGCGGATACCTTGCGCGATGGCGTACAGATTGGTGGGGTTGATCTATCAGGCATGACGCTGGATCAGGCACGCGAGGCGCTCAAACCCGCCGAGGATGCGCTTGTCGCGGATGTTGGCTTTACTCTGACGGACGGGGAACATTCATACGAGGTTCCCATGGACTGCTTCTCGATCATCTACGACACAGAGGACAAGCTTGCCCAAGCTATGCAGCTTGCGCGGGAAGGTACGCTCAAGGAGCTTCAGACGGAGCTTGAGGATATCGCGCAGAATGGCAGAAGCTATGACATTAGCTATACCATAACGGGCGATTTCACAGACTTTGTCGCGGGCGTCGCGCAGGAACTGTATATTGCGCCGACCGACGCGACTTTTACCGTCAAACCGCTTGAGATGAATGAGGATACCGACGCACAGAACGCCGTCAACATCGGCCTTAACACAGAGGTGGACGGCATAACGGATCTTCGTGACAAACGCTTTGATTTTATAGAGGGCGTTGCCGGTCAGCAGATCGACCAGGAAGGCATTCTCAGTGCGCTCAACGAACGGACCGCCTCAAGGCAGTACGGTGAGGTGACTTTTGCCATCCAGCCGCTTGACCCCGCCGTGACCATAGCAACGATTAAGGAAACCCTCGTGCTGCGCTCCAGCGCGTCCACGAGCTTTGCCAAAGGGCATTATAACCGCCCATCCCGCGTACATAATATCACCAAAGCCTGTGGGTTGATTTACGGCACCGTGCTTCTGCCCGGCGACGTGCTCTCCTGCAACACCCTTTTGGGCGATCGATATGAAAAATACGGCTGGCAGTTAGCCCCGGCGGTTATCGAAGGCGGGGCTGCAACGGAGGATCAACCCGGCGGCGGTGTATGCCAGGTGTCCACAACCATGTATAACGCAGTGCTCATGAGCGATCTGGAGATTGTGTATCGCCAACCGCACTCGATGCGGCTCAGCTATGTAGCAGGCGGGTTTGACGCAACGATTAACACGCGCACGATCGATTTTCAGTGGAAGAACAATACGACTTCGACGCTGTACGTGTTCACATGGGTTGATGCGGAAAATCAAAAAGTCTGGTGTGAGATTTACGGTGAGCCTTTCCCAGTAACGTACAACGAAATTGAACTGGTCAGCAAGCAAAAACCGAACATCGAGCCGACGGCTGATCAATTCATACCGGTATCCTGGCTGTATGCCCCGTACTGGGCGATAAAGAACGAAGCGAAACCCGGCTATGTGTACGACACATATAAGGTATACAAGCTGAATGGAACGGTTGTAGAAACGGTTTATATCGGGGAAACAATCTATAAAATGCATCCGAACAGGTATTATGTCTGGACAGGCTACATAGCGGGAACACCGCTGCAGGCACAGTATCAGATGATCATTGAAACGACGACCTCCTGATTGAGAGAGATTCAAACGCGTTCCAACTTAAAAGAGCGACCGATGAGGCCGCTCTTTTTTTAGCGAGCGAAAGCGGTTTTCACGCATCCGCTAGATGATATACTGTTTCAGGAAATCCGGCGCGGTGGCTGCGTCGCCTGTTATACTGATATAGAGCTTGATATCGCAGCGCTTGGCAAATGCGTCCAACTCGGTAAAAAGCTCCGCAAGCGTATCAAGAGGATGGCGGGCAATTTTTAAGAAGCCGTCGATAAACAAATATTCAAGGTCAAAATCCTGCGCTGCAATACCCGATATAAAACCGAAAAACATCTTTGGGCTGTCGATATGATATTCTGATGCGTCAATGAACCGTATGCTGTGCTTGAGCTCGAACATGTATTGATTGTCGTCGTCAATGAAAACAATGCTGCCTTTTGCGGTATGAAGCGTTTCGTTTGCGATGTTAATGATCCGTTTCGTTTTGCCGGCACCTTTTTCGCCGAAGATTACTCCAATCAAGATGTGCCTCCCTCCGCGCAATGCGCTATTGATCTTTGTTTACATTATAGCCTCTTTTATCTTCGTACATCAATGGGAAAATACAAATATTCTGTGACAAGCGCACCCGGCCGATGATATAATCAACGCCATGGTCAATCTTAAAGGAACAAAAGATATGAAGAGAATACTCGGCTGCATTCGCCGCGCGGATGAGCGCTATCATATGATCCGCGAAGGAGACAAGATTTGCGTGGGCGTATCCGGCGGTAAGGATAGCCTGCTGCTTCTGTATGGCCTCAAACTTTACCAGCGTTTTTGCTATACGCATTTTGATCTGTGCGGTGTGATGCTGGACCTCGGACTGACGGAGCAGGATCTTACGCCCGTGGAGGACTTCGCACGAAAAATCGAAGTGCCTTTTGACATCATCAAAACGGATATCGGGGATGTCGTCTTCAACGTGAGGAAGGAGTCGCATCCGTGCGCACTCTGTTCAAAGCTGCGGCGCGGCGCGCTCAACAATGCCGCCGTGGAGAGGGGATGCAATCTCGTCGCACTCGGCCACAACCGGGACGATGTGCTGGAAACTTTTTTTATGAGCATGCTGTATGAGAGCCGACTCAACACTTTCGGCCCTGTAACCTATCTCGGCAGGAAGGATGTTACGGTCATTCGTCCGCTCGTGTTCCTGCCTGAGAAGTACGCGCTGTCTACCGCAAGGAAGCTGGAGCTGCCCATCCGCAAGCCGAATTGTCCGGTCGCCGGACTGACAAAACGCGAAGAAATGAAGGATATCATCCGATATTTCACAACGCTGCTGCCGGATGCGGAAGAGCGTATCATGAATGCCATTGCCAACACCGAAAAATACGGCATGTGGGACAGGCTGCGGCTGCCTCCGCGCGAGATGGAGGAACAGGGGAGCAGCGATGGAGAGTGAAACGCTCTTTTTCATCATCGTGGTTTATATGCTGCTGATGAGCCTGAGCCTGTTCGTTCTGATGGGTGTTGACAAGAAACGCGCCGTGCGGAACGAATGGCGCATCAGAGAGCGTACGCTCTTTTTCGTCGCCCTCCTCGGTGGGGCGCTCGGAGGTGTAGCCGGGATGCGGGTATTCCGGCATAAAACGAAACATGCCTCGTTCGCCGTCGGTATGCCTCTGCTGCTTGTGCTGAATCTGGGCATCGCTTATCTTCTGCTGTATCTGAACAGCAATTCTTAATGCTTTAGCCCGCGCACTGCTCAAGCGTGCTGACGATCGTGCTTTCAATCTGATCGACGGGGATGTCGAGGGCGAGCGCAAGTTCGCCGTAAAGCAGGTCTTTCGCGCGCCTGAAAAACCGATCATCCGTCTGCCCATAGCCTTTGCCGAGCGCGGAGGCTTCCTCGCGTTTGGTGTAGATGATACGGATCAGATGCAAAAGGTTGACGCAGTCATATGTTTGGAGGTAATTTTTATATTCTGCGGCGATCTGCTTCGGATCGGTCGGCAGATCATAATGGGCAGGCATATCCGGTATGCCCTCGATGAGCGCTTGCGCCTCTTCCGGCGTGAGCATCGGCCTCATGCGCGCATTGGCGTTGGCAGGCGCATAAATTACGCCGGTATGATAAACGGGACTGAGCGTATAGTAGGACTTGCTCTGATCCATATAAGCGACCGGTACGGGTCCGATGGTTTCCACGCGGCATACACCTTCCCCCGCGTAAACGATGTAGTCGCCTATATTGAACATATTCGCCTCCGTAATACCGTAATGCATCATGACGGCGCGCATCCGGCATCTGTTAGTATGTTCCGCAGGATTCACGCGCCGTATACTATCTTATCACATAAAAATGCGGTTATGTAAGCGGCAAATTCTCACTTTGACTGGATTGACCGCGTCCGAGCCTGTTCCAGAAACGAAATGTCATCGGCCAGAGAACACCGCCTGTGACCGCCATCAGAAAATATCTTACCCCGTCGGTGAATGCGCTCTCGCCCAGAATTGCGTTCAGCACAGGCTTCAAGCCGATCCTTGCGCCCAGAATCAATCCGAGACCTAAAGCGAACTTAAGAGCCTGCGCCCACCAGACCGCTTTGACCTCAAAATGCGTATAGCGGTCGTCCACCCACCAGGCCATGAGAAACCCGATAAAACTCCCCAGGACGGTGCAGGCGGCCTTTTTACCGTCTGCATCGAATTGGGCTATGCTTGCCGCCCGAACCGGCGCAAGGTACAAATAAAGCACCAGGGCAGTGCTGAACAGCAGCGCGCTCAGTCCGATGATGATCTTTCCGCGGCGGTTGCCGTCACATCGATTGAACAGCCATGCGAACAGCGTAACCGTCAATATACCTGTGACGAGCGACACGCCCACGTCCAGCGGCGTGTGTACCCCGAGATACATCCGGGAGAACGCTGCCAAGGCAATCAGGATGACGCCTACTGCGCTCACCCAGCGCTTTTTGAGCCATACTATGGTTGTGCCGAATACGCTCACAGCACTTTGCGTATGGCCGCTGGGGAAGGAATAACCGGTTGCGTCCGCGCGTGCGGATTCAACGATTGTGAAGTTCTGATCCGCAACCCAAGGCCGCGGCAGGAGAAAAATCGCCTTAAGAAATTGATTGAGTACGTTTCCAGCCAGGCCGATGACAAAATAACGAAACCCCCATTTTTTATCGATGCACCAAAAGATGAGGAGGCCAAATACCATAAAAACCGTTTCCGAGCCAAGGTTTGTAATCAGGGAAAACAGTTCGTTCAGAAAAGGCGTTCGAAGGGATTCGAGAAAGCGAAGGAACTCCATTAAAACCTCCCATTTCAAAAAAGGATTAAAGATGATACTAAATATAGCATATCTATTATCCATGTTGCACAAAAATAAATCCAAAATGGGACTTGAAAATCAATTTAAGCTGTTGTACAATAACATGCGTGCCGTTCCTCCTTAGCTCAGTTGGTAGAGCATGCGGCTGTTAACCGCAGTGTCGCTGGTTCGAGTCCAGCAGGGGGAGCCAATAAAAAGCCAGACTTTGTCTGGCTTTTTTCTTTAAGCAATTCAACATAAATGTTTGCGAAAAACTTATGACAACTCACATACACCTTGCTTTTCGCGGAAACCCATCACGGCCTGTTGTGTCCGCCGGACGGAAGGCTGAACTGCGTTGAGGTAAGTTCACCGCTGACAACCGCGTTCTGCAGCGCATCGGATACGGCGTTGATGATCCCGGCGGATGAGAATGTTGCGCCGGAAACCGCGTCCACTTCAAGCGACTGACCATTGATGATCGTGTCAAGCAAAGCAAGAGCGCGGCTGAAATATTGTTCCGTGTCGCGTTCACTTACGACCTCTATTGAAGTCACCTGGCCTGCGGATACGG
>CAZJYV010000035.1:0-13626 GCA_964550295.1 uncultured Clostridium sp.
CTCTTTCGCGATTTTGGTAAGACGTTTCATTCTGTCCGCCCTGCTTGTTGCGGTTCTTCCTCGAGAGACTTCTCTCCAAAGGCAGATACTCATCCTCATAGATGGGGCTCATATGATGCGCTCCTCCTTTCAGATTATCTGAACCTATTGTTCCGCTCATTTAATATGGATATGCCTGTAATTGCCTGCATGCGGATTCATTTCATGGAAAAGCTGTGAAGCCGTCGTAAATGTGCAATTTTCTTCTTGCAAATACATTTTCTATCCGCTATAATAGCAATGTTTGAGTAAAACGTTACGCTTACAGTCGGCAAGGAGGTGTAGAGCATGGCCAAGTTTTGTGAGGTTTGCAATAAGGGCATTATGTCCGGCAATCTGGTGAGCCATTCCAATCGGAAGACCAAAAGGGGATGGGCACCCAACATTCAGTCCGTCCATGCCGTCGTTGACGGTACCACGCGGAAAATGAATGTTTGCACCCGCTGCCTTCGCTCCGGCAAGGTAGAGCGCAGCGTCTAATAGGCTAAGCGCACACATGCTCCGCGGTTTCGCGGAGCTTTTTTGTTATCTAAAAACAAAAAGTCGAACGACAACCACCGTTACGCCGGAGCAAAACAGCGAAAGCAGAAAATCCACGCCGCAGCACAATAATAGGATTGCCACTGTAGCGAAAATTAACGCGCACCGCAGCGTCCTCCTCCGGACATAGCATCGTTTCATACAAACCATGGATGGTCTTGTCTGCATATCATCACGCCTTTCATACTCCATAATACTCCCGAACTTCCATTCGTGTTCACCACGGATTATCCGGAGGAATACATTGAGGCAAGGAGGCGAGTATGGAACATATTGTCGTCGGTTTAAACGATGTCAGTTTGAATTATCATGAGCGAAGTGGAGAAACGCCCGCCGTCGAGCACCTGTCCATGCAGGTGAAGAGCGGCGAGTTCGTTTCTGTCGTCGGTCCGTCGGGCTGCGGAAAAACAAGCGTACTCTCTCTGATTGCGGGCATTATCGAGCCTTCCAGCGGCAGGATCACGATCAACGATTGCAAAACGGGATACATGCTCCAGCGCGATCACCTGCTGGATTGGCGGAACATCGAGGGCAATGTCCTGCTTGGGCTTGAGGTGCATAAATCCCTGAACGAAGAAACAAGGTCCGCAGCGCTCGGTTTGTTGGATACTTACGGACTTTCATCGTTTGCCCGGCATTATCCGCGTCAGCTTTCCGGCGGCATGCGCCAGAAGGTCGCACTGATCCGAACGCTTGCAACATCGCCGGATGTTCTTCTGCTTGATGAACCGTTTTCTTCATTGGACTATCAGACACGCCTTCGTTTAAGCGACGAGGTGTTCGATATCATCAAGAAGGAGCATAAAACGGCCGTTCTCGTGACGCATGACATCGCAGAGGCGATCTCTATGAGCGATCGGGTGCTCGTATTCAGCAGAAGACCCGCCCATGTAAAAAGTGAGCATTTGATCACGCTCAGCCACGGCGTAACGCCCATATCCCGCCGGAACGCGCCTGAGTTCAAGGACTACTTCGATGCGATATGGAAGGAGCTCGACATCGGTGAAGCCTGAAAACACAACCCAATATTCCGCGGAACATGCGGCTTTCCTGAAACATCTGAAAAGCAGGGAGCGTTTTGTCACGATCGCCCGCTATGCTCTGCTTGTGGTCTTTATCTGCCTCTGGGAGCTTTTTTCGCGCATCGGAGTGATCGATCCGTTTATCGGCAGTTCGCCTGTACGCGTCGCTCAAACCATTGCACGCCTGTATGCAGGCGGACAACTTTTTTTGCATATCGGCATTACGCTCTATGAAACGGTCGTCGGGTTTATCCTTGGGACCGCTATCGGTACAATTATCGCGATCCTGCTGTGGTGGAGCACTACGTTATCGCGTATCCTCGACCCTTACCTCGTCGTGCTCAATGCCCTTCCGAAAATCGCCTTGGGGCCGATCCTTATCGTTTGGTTCGGCGCAGGAACAGCCAGCATCATCGTCATGGCGCTGCTGGTGTCACTCGTGGTCACGATCATGACCGTCCTCGTGGGATTTCAGGAGATAACCGACGAGAAGCAGCTTTTGATGCGAACCCTCGGCGCAACAAAGTTTCAGATATTCATTAAGGTGGTTTTTCCTGCTTCCGTACCCACGATTATGAACGCGCTGAGGTTGAGCGTAGGCATGAGCTGGGTTGGCGTGATCGTGGGCGAGTATCTGGTATCCAAGGCAGGCCTCGGCTATTTGATCGTATACGGCGGTCAGGTGTTTAAGCTGGATCTTGTGATGTCGAGCATCGCCATGCTGTGCGTACTTGCAGCGCTGATGTATTACGGTGTCGCTTATATGGAAAAACGCCTCGTTTCGTGGCGTTACCACTCATGATCAAAATGTTACAATTTTTGGATAAACATCCTTGCCTTCAATCGTCAGAACAGCAACGGAGCGCTTGCGACCTTGCCTCGGCTGAAACGGGCTGCCCGGATTTACCAACAGCAGGCTGCCTTGCGCCGCGATGGCGGAAACGTGCGTGTGACCGTACAGAGCAACGCCGCAGCCTGATTCCTCCGCCTTTTGTGCAAGCTCGAACGTGCCCGCGTTCACACCGTACTTATGCCCGTGGGTCGCGAATATCCGCGCTCCCTCCAGGCAAATGATCTCCTCTGGTCTATACTCGAGGCTCAAATCACAATTACCTCGCACAGCGTACACGCGAAGACCCGCCATTTCCGAGAGGACGTGCGCATCTGCCGCGTAATCGCCCAGATGAATGGCGCAGTCGATGTTCCCTGCAGCCTTTATCGCCGCTCGCAGGGATGCGATGCTTCCGTGACTGTCCGATACAACAAGTACCTGCATCTCTTACTTCTCCGATTCAAGTGTTTCCCGCAGCGCGTTAAGCGCACGCCGCCTGTGGCTGATTTCGTTTTTTTCATCCGCGTTCATCTGTGCAAAGGACTTGTCCAGCGGCGGAAAATAAAACAGGGGATCGTAGCCGAAGCCGTTCTCACCCGCGTACGCGCGAAGGAGTACGCCTTGTGCCGTTCCCCTGCATACGATCGGCGCACCCGCCCTGCGGGCGAGTGCCACAGCGCTTACGAAACGACAAGTGCGTTTTTCATCCGGCACATCCTTCATCGCGGCGAGCAGCTTTTCATTGTTGGCCATATCGTTGTGTTCTTCACCCGCATAGCGCGCGCTGTATACACCAGGTGCGCCGCCTAAGGCATCCACCATGAGGCCGCTATCATCGGAAAGGGCAGCATCGGCATCCGCAACACGGAGCACCTCAACCGCCTTTTTAAGGGCGTTGGCCTCGAAGGTATCCCCATCCTCTACAACGTCGATGTCAATTCCGGCCTCGGCAAGGGAGAGAATCTCATTGAAATAACCGCCGAGGATAGCCTTGATCTCGGCGGTTTTATGAGCGTTGTTCGATGCGATTATAAGCTTCATCGCGTTTCTCCTTTGTGCGTATCTATTTCTGAGCTTATTTGAACTCGTTTGCGAATACGGGCGCTGAGGTTTCCGCAACCAGCTCGCAGGGCTCCCCTTCAACAAGGATCTCAAGCTGTGAAATGCTCTCAACGGTCTCAATGGTGAGGAACAACGTTTCATACGCGGCTTCGAGAAGGCCTTCGGTATACTGAACACCGAGGAATTCCCCGCTCAGATCAACGGTCACAGCGCCTTCTTTGATGTCGACGGAAAGCAATTCCGTCCCCTCCGGGAAGCAGGATCGCAAGCCTTCTGCCTTGGGTCCCTTGAGCAGTTCACGGACAACTGTTTCCACGCTCGCGCTCCCTTCAATGTATCGCGTGATGGGAACGTTCAGGCTGCCGGTCGTGTTCGGAAAGTAAAGCGTAATCGCCGAGGCTCCGTCGGTCGAAACACCGATTTCGCCTTCCTCCGCATTCAGCGAGAAGGGACCCATCGCGGCCGAGAGTTTCGTTCCGTTGGGCAGCTCGTTGACATTCTTACCGTTCACTGTGATGGTCACATGCTCGATCTTGGTGAACTCGATGAGCGTATTGACGATCGCTTCGACCATGGCCTTTTCAGTTGTTGCGTCTTTACAGGCAGAAAGGCCAATCAGATCAACCGTGGAAATCCCGTCATCCGCGATGCGAAGCGTGTAGGTCGTGCCTTCCGGGATCAAGGCGTTCAACCCCATCTCCCCCGTGCTCGCGCGATTATCAATCGTGTTCACAAGGTAACTGAGCGCTGCCTTGCCGATACCCTCTTCCCAGGGGATGTTTCTCATGACCGGCACGACGAAGCCGTCGTCGCTCATATAGTAGAGGATTGTCTGACGGTAGCCGGTGTAACCGCCTGCTCCGTCCGATGAAGCCTCCTCGGCAGGATCCTCAGCAACTGCCTCCTCCTTGGGGGCGCAGGCTGCGACACCCATCAACAACGCTATGATGACCGCGAAAGCTATCGCGACGCGCAATGCCTCTTTCATGATATCCCTCCGTTTGCGTGATACCTATTTTTATTCCGCAAACATCGCGATCATTCACGCGCGCGCACCTTGCTGCAAACGCTTTATGATGGTTTCATCCGGCGTCACAAACACGGTGCGGTTCGTCGTGTATATCACCATACCGGGCTTAGCCCCGGATGGTTTTTTAACATACTTCCGCGGCGTGTAATCGACCGGAACATTCTCGCTCCCGCGCGCTTTGCTGTAAAAAGCGGCGATCGCCGCGGCTTCTATCAGCGTCGTCTGCGGCGGTTCGCCTTCCCGCCGGATAATCACATGCGAACCGGGGATGTTTTTTGCGTGCAGCCATATCTCGTTCGGCAATGCGGTTTTGAGCGTTAGCTGGTCGTTCTGCGCGTTGTTCTTGCCGACCAAAAGCTCGATCCCATCGGATGAAACGAAGCGCATGGGTTTCGATGCTGGCAATTTCTGCTTTTTACGCTCGCCCTTGACCTTTTTGATATAACCCTGCGCGCGAAGTTCCTCAATGAGCTCTTCCAACTCGTTCTGCGCAGTGCAGTTGCCGAGGTTATCCATCTGACCTTCCAGATAGGCCAGCTCATCAAGCGTCTGCACACGCTGCACAAGCGCCATTTCCCTGGCCGCTTTGAGCTTTTGATATTTTTTATAATAGCGCTGCGCATTCCCGCCCGGCGTCAACTGCGCGTCCAGCGGAATCAGCATCTGCTCCGGCGGGTCGGTATAATAGTTGAGCACAGCGGCGCAAGTGCCCCCGGTTTTAAGCTGGTGGAGATTCGCCGTTAAAAGCTCGCCGCAAAGACGATTTTTCTCCATGCTGTCCGTCGCATTGAGCGCGTCCGCATAAAGCTCCAACTTTTTTTCGCAGCGTTCGATGTTGTTCTGGATCACCTTGCGCGCACTCGTTCCGTGTCGCTTGATCCAGTCCGTACGTTCCCGCTCCTCATAGAGCGCATCGTACGCCGCGCCCACGGAGTCCATTTTTATGCTCTCTTCATCACAGGGCTTAAAGGGAAGCACGTCGCGCAGACCACCGTTTTGATCGGGCAAACTATAAACTTTGGCCGTTTGGCTGAATTCTTGAAAATAGCAATACAGCCCGTCTATACCGACAGCATTCAGGAGCATTTCTGCTGTTTTGGGCGATATGCCAAAAAATGTCTGAGCAATCGCTTTGGCAGGGTTCTGCGCGCCGGATACAGCTTGAAAGAACGCTTCCTGCGGCGCGACGCGCGGATCCAGCTTGTCCTGCGAGGGAACTGGCTGATAGTTCATACCCGGCAGAATCGGCCGCACGCCTGACATGGACAGGCTGATGTGCTTGATCGAGTCGACAATCGTTCCGTTTTCATCCGCGAGAATGATGTTTGAGTGTTTTCCCATCAATTCGCAATACAGCGTAAAGCGCGTAGGGTCGCCAAGCTCGCTGGATGATTCGATACCGATGGCGAGCACGCGATCCATATTCACCTGGTTGAAGTTCACAAGCCTGCCGCCCGTTATGCGCTTTCGGAGCAGCATACAGAACATCGGCGCTTCCGCGGGAGACTGTTTTTTGATCTGGGTCAGATGCACGCGCGCATCTGAGGCGGATACGTTGAGAAGCAAACGATAATTAGCGCCGTTATTTCGAGCGGAAAGAATCAATTCATCCTTCTCGGTTTGCTGTATTTTTTCAATTTTGCAGCCTGTGAGCGCCGTGCTGATCTCGAGTGCGGAAGCATACAAGCCGAGTCCGTCCATGGACATATCAGTCCTCAGCGATCCTGTTTTTCAGGATGCCTATCCCTTCTATTTCAACTTCAACCGTATCGCCGCGCTGCATAGAACCGATTCCCTCCGGCGTACCGGAGGCGATCACATCCCCAGGCAGAAGCGTCATGCAGGCCGACATGTAGCAGATGAGTTTATCGACGTCGTGCGTCATGAGCGCGGTGTTCGAATCCTGTTTGATCTCGCCATTGAGCCTGGTTTGTATGCGCAGATTGCCCGCATCGAGCTCGGTTTCAATCCACGGCCCGATCGGCGCAAATGTATCAAAGCCCTTGCCGCGCGTCCATTGCTGATCGCTCTTTTGGATGTCTCGCGCCGTAACGTCGTTGATGCAGGTGTAGCCGAAAATATAATCGACAGCCGTGCCCGGCGCGACATTGCGCGCCTTCACGCCGATCACCACGGCGAGTTCACCTTCATAATCGAGCCTGTGGCTGATCCTCGGATAAACGACCTCTTCTCCCGACCCGATCACGCAGGTGCTCGGCTTAATGAAAAGCAGTGGTTCTTCCGGGTGACCTTCCTTCATCTCCTCGGCGTGCGCCCAATAGTTTTTGCCTACGCAAACGATCTTCGTCGGTTCGCAAGGGGCCAGCAACTTTGCGTCCGAACAATCATATTCCCGCCCGTCCAGCTTAATGCCATCATAAGGCTTGTCCGTAAGCCGTACGAGCCGGCTTCCTTTGATCATGGCATAGAATACTTCTTCACCCACGCGGGCTCTCACGTATTTCATGATATCCTCCGTGTTTAGATGATTTCAAGCGAACGGCATGAAACTTCATAAGCCGTCCGTTTTTCCTCCGTTGCATCGGGAAAACGTTTGACATACTCACGGCTCTGGAGTCTGCCTTCCAGCCGCACGCGCACCCCTTGCGGCAGCTCCGCCGCCATGTGCGCTTCCCGTCCCCAGGCGATACACGGAATGTAATCCGATCGTCCGTAGGCGCGGTTTACCGCAATGAGCATATCCGCGATTTCCCGCATAAAAGGCGTTGTGCGAAATACCGCCCTCTTGCAAAGGGTGCCGACGAGCGTAATCTCATTTTCGGGGCCGGCATCTTCAAGAGCATCTTCAATATATCGCGCGAACAACGTAATTGCAAGCTTGTTCGCATCGCCCTCGCGCATGTTGTAAGAGCGCACCTGCGCCCGTACGCTGACCAGGCCGGCACCGTAGAAACCATCCAGCAGCCTGCCGGGCGCAGAAACAGGCAGCACATCGAGCGTGCCGCTCGTTCGTTCGATGACCAGCTTTCCGGTATAAATCGTTTCCCCGCGCATGACGTGATCGGCTTCCAGCGCTCCCTGCAGGATGCCGGTCATTCGTGCGATGTTACAATCCGCATAGTATTCCATACCTTATCCCCATCCCGCGTGATGGTAAAAGGTATGTTTCGCGTAAGCCTGTTATGAGTCCGCTTTCCTGTATGCACACGTAACAACGTCGTCCAGCAACGCCATGACGAGCAGCGTTCCCTTGCCTGCACGAAGATCGATGCGAACCAACTCCGTGTCACATTCGCTCTTTTGCCCGTGGAACTGCTCCACAACAAAGGTAAACGGCATGGTCACATGCATTGCTGCAGCAATCCGCGTTCCGTTGCTGCCGTTCTTTTTAAAGTCAAACGTCCTGAGCCCTTTTCCGTTTCTGCCCTGTACCTCGTATTCAAAAACGAAGCTCCTCTTCGCGTAACCCCGTTCGGAAAGAACGAGGATCTCTCCCTCGTCTGGTATCTGGTCAAAGAAGACGACCTCATCCCCCTCATCGAGCTTGATGCACTTGACGCCGGCGGCAATCCTGCCCATTTCCGGCACGGTTCCCGTTTCAAAACGGATGCTCATGCCGTTTCGGGTGATCAGGATAGTTGTATGATCGTCACCAAGCTTTTTCTGCACACCGATGAGCGCATCCCCATCTTTGAGGGAGATCGCCTGCACTTTTTTATTGCGCGTCGCATATTCAACAGCCTGTGTCAGCTTGATGTTGCCAAGCTTCGTAAAAAACAGCAAGGAGCCCTCGTCCGATTCCTCAAAACAGGATATGATCTGCTCGCCGCTTTCGAGAGCAAGAATCGTGTTGATGTTCACGGGCTTCCCGCCCTGCTTCGTTTCAGGTATGTCGGATACGGGCAACGTCAGGCAGGAACCCATATTCGTATAAAGCCTCAGGCGCTTTTCAGTATTGAGGTTCATCACGCAAAACGCCTTTTCCCCTTCGGCTAGGACGCTCTGCCCTGCCTTCGTCGGAATGCGGCGCAGCTTGCCGCCTTCGATCACCGCGATGGTGACATCCTCGACAACTTTAAGATCCTCCTGAATCTGCACATCGATATCGATGCCATCGTCGCGCACAAGCGTCGTCCTGCGCGCTATGGCATACTTTTGCTTGATTTCCATGAGTTCGGTTCGAATCACATCGCGCAGCTTGCCCGGCGAAGCCAAGATGGCATTGAGGTTTTTGATCTCTTTTTTCACGTCCTTATATTCGTTTTCAATCGCGACGAGTTCCAAGTTGGTGAGCCTTTGCAGGCGCAAATCCAGGATAGCCTGCGCCTGGATTTCAGTGAGATGGAAGCGCGCCATGAGCTTTTCCTTGGCTTCCTTTGGTGTTTTGCTCGCGCGGATGAGGGCGATCACCTCATCGATGTTCAATATAGCGATGCGAAGTCCGTCCAATATATGTTCACGGCGGAGTGCAGCGTCCAGATCAAATTGCGTGCGCCGCGTAACCACATTCTCCTGATGAACGATGTAATGGGCGATCAGTTCTCTCAATCCGAGTTGCTGCGGCTTGCCCTCCGCGATGGCGACCATGTTCACGCCGAAAGTCACTTGCAGGTCGGAGTATTTATAGAGGTATTGCAGAATCTTCTCCGCGTCTGCATCCTTTCTGACCTCGATAACCGCGCGCATACCCATGCGATCGGATTCATCCCGTATGTCGCTGACGCCGGCAAAGAGCACCTTCTTTTCCTGCGTGAGCTTCAGAATGCCCTCGAGCGCCCGCGCCTTATTGACCTGATAAGGCATTTCGGTCACTGCAATCAACTGCTTGCCGTTCTTTCCCTGTTCGATTTCCGCCTTCGCGCGCACGGTGATCTTTCCGCGTCCCGTTTCATACGCAAGCCGGATCTCTTCCGAATCGAGGATATACCCGCCTGTCGGAAAATCCGGGCAGGGGATGATTTTCATCAGCGCAGCGAGGCTGATGTCCGGATCGTTCATCTGGGCGATCACAGCATCTATAGATTCCGCGAAGTTGTGCGGCGGAATGTTCGTCGCAAGACCGACCGCGATCCCGCTCGCCCCGTTGACGAGAAGATTCGGGAATCGCCCGGGCAGAAGCGTCGGTTCCTTCTGTGTATCGTCAAAGTTGAGGGTGAAATCCACGCAGTCTTTCTCTATATCGCGCAGAAGCTCGAGTGCGAGCGGCGTCATACGCGTTTCGGTATAGCGCATAGCCGCGGCGCTGTCTCCGTCGATGCTGCCAAAGTTGCCGTGACCGTCCACAAGGGGCGCCTGCATGTTGAAATCCTGCGCCATGCGCACCATCGCATCGTACACCGAGCTGTCCCCGTGCGGGTGGTATTTGCCCAGACAGTCGCCCACGATGCGTGCGCTTTTTCTATGCGGCTTGTCCGGTGTGACAGAAAGCCCCATCATGGTGTAGAGGATCCTTCTTTGAACGGGTTTCAGCCCGTCCTCCACGCGCGGAAGCGCGCGTTCGAGGATGACATGCTCCGCATAAGGCATCATGGATGCGTGCATCACCTCGTCCATGCTGCGCGCAAGTATGTTTTTATCCGTTCCGATCGGGGGCGGTTCCGTTTTCCTCGCCATACTCAATCAACCCTCCCGTCAACTGCGGCGACGCGCGCCTTGTCCTCAAAATGATCCTCTTTGTTGAAATTGGCGAATTCGCTGATGTACTCCTTGCGCGGCGCAACCTTATCCCCCATGAGGATGGTCACAATATGTTCCACATCCGCAGCGTCTTCAATGGAAACCTGAACAAGAGAACGGTTCTCGGGGTTCATTGTGGTTTCCCATAGCTGTTCGGGGTTCATCTCGCCAAGGCCCTTGTATCTTTGCAGCGTATAGCCTTTGCCGAACGTCTTAAGCGCGCGGTTCAGCGCGACATCATCGTACAAATACATCGTTTCCTTGCCTTTTTGGATGCGGTAGAGCGGCGGCATCCCCATATAGACATGACCGTCCATAATCAATTCCTTCATATAGCGGAAGAAAAACGTCAGCAGAATCGCCCGTATATGCGCTCCGTCCTGATCCGCGTCCGAAAGGATGATGATCTTATCGTATTTCAACCCATCTAGGGAAAAATCCTGCCCGATACCTGTGCCGATGGCTGTGATAATCGAACGGAACTCCTCGTTGGCAAGCACCTGATCGATGCGTTTCTTTTCGACGTTGAGCGGTTTGCCCCTCAGCGGAAGGATCGCTTGAAAGCGTCTGTCCCTTCCCTGCTTTGCGCTGCCGCCGGCGGAGTCGCCTTGCACGATAAACAGTTCATTCACCAGCGGGTCGCGCCCGGTGCAGCTCGAGAGCTTGCCCACGAGCGGCGCATTCTCGAGCTTGTTCTTCTCGCGCGCCATATTCTTGGCTTTGCGCGCGGTTTCCCGCACCTTGGCAGCCTTGCCTGCTTTATCCGCCATTTTATTTGCCGTGTCCGCGTTTTTTAAATCCTCGAGAAGCGGTACGAGCAGCTCGCTCATCACATATTCCACCGCGGGCTTCGCCTCCGTATTGCCAAGGCGGGTCTTGGTCTGCCCTTCGAACTGGATTGTATGCATTTTGAGGGATATGATAGCGGTGAGTCCCTCTCGGAAATCCTCTCCGGTCAGAGAGGCGTCCTTATCCTTTAAAACGCCGTGCTTGCGGCAGTAATCGTTCATGATTTTCGTTAACGCACTCTTAAAGCCCGTTTCGTGTGTGCCGCCCTCTGTGGTAGGGATGTTGTTGACGTAGCTGAAAAGGCTTTCCGCATACCCGTCGTTGTGTTGGAGGGCGATCTCAACCAGAATATCGTCTTTTTTGCCGATGATATGGATCGGCTCCTCGTACAACGGCGTTTTATCGGCGTTGAGGTATTTGACAAAATCCGACAGGCCGCCGTCGAATTTATATTCCCGCTCTTTCTTCTTGCCCCATTCGCGCTCGTCCGTCAGCTTGAACAAAATTCCTTTGTTCAGATAAGCAAGCTCGCGCAGCCGCTTGGATATGATTTCAAAATTCATTTCGAGCGTTTCAAAAACAGTCTGATCCGGCAGGAAGGTAATTTTCGATCCTTGTCTGCGCGTTCTTCCCGTTTCCGCCAGCGGCGCTTCGGGAACACCCGAATGCGTTTTGCCAGCCTTATCAGTATAACTGCGGAAGGTCTGCTCGTAAATTCTGCCCTCGGTGCAGATCTCTGCAATGAGATACTCCGAAAGCGCGTTCACGACGGAAGCGCCTACACCGTGCAGACCGCCCGAATAACCATAAGTATCGTTATCGAATTTGCCGCCCGCATGCAGTTTGGTGAACACGACCTCCACACCACTCACGCCCAGCTTTTCATGGATGCCCACCGGGATGCCTCGCCCGTTATCCTCGACGGTTACGCTGTTATCCCGGTGCAGCATCACGCTGACGGTATCCGCAAAACCGTTTGCCGCTTCGTCCACAGCGTTGTCGACGACTTCCCACAGCATATGGTGCAATCCGCGCAACCCCGTGCTGCCGATATACATGCCAGGGCGCATGCGCACGGCCTCAAGCCCTTCGATCACTTTTATGTCGCTGACGGTATAGTCTTTTGACATGAATTCCTCCGGTATCCACAATATCCTGTATCTGGCGTTTTCATTAACAACTTTATATTATAAATCATACCAATCAACCGGGCAAGTACGAGAATAGTTTCTGCCGCGCCGTGCGAAACTATCAGCGGAGGTGACAATATGGATCACGACAACGAACTGCTCAATGAAATATACAGGAACGCAGAACTTTCAAAGGATATACTCGGCAGGTTGATCAAAACCTGCAGGGATGCATCTTTCCGCTGTGTGATGGCCTCGCAGTTTGCGGAATACCACGCGATTCTGCTCGAAGCAGAGGAACGCATTGCGGCCAAAGGCGAGGCTCCTGACGCTTACAACATGATTTTGAGGCGACCGATCTACTGCGGCATGTACATCAACGCAAAGATCGACAGCACAAGCTCGCATTTGGCAGAAATGCTTATTCAGGGCAGCGCGATGGGGCTGGTTGAGATTGCCCAAGGACAAAATCGGTTCGACGAAGCTGAAAAATCAACACGCGCGCTCGCAGAGCGGCTGCGTACCGCGGAGGAAGCGAATATCCGGCAGCTTTTGAGCTTCGTGTAATTAGGACTTGTTCAACTCCGAAAGGATTGACGCGTAGATGGCCGGGGCTCGCTCCGGCCAGGCATTTTGCGCACGTCTGGCGCTCTCCTCATCAGGAAGCAAAATCTCCAGGCGAATCAGTTCCTCATTGATTTCCATTGCCTTGAGCACAACCTTGTAAAGACCCCGTCCCGTGCGCTCAACGGCGCTTGCGTAGCGTGTCTGCCTAAATAGTTTTTCGCGATATGCATCTGCGTACTCGCTGATTTGAATCAATTGTGACTGGGGAACCCTGTCGATGAACATATCGAGGGTTTCCTTTCCTTTGGGCGTAAGACAGTATGCCTGACCATAAGGCCGAGGCACGGCTGCAAGAAAACCGCCTTCCTCCAGCTCATATACGGCGCTTTGCAACTCAAAAAATGGAATCAGGTCATAACTGCCGAAAAATGTGGTCATCTGTTCACGGGTAGGCTCTACGGAAAGCTTCCGAAGCGCGAACATGACGATGATTTTATCTTTTGTGAATCCGTCCTCAAAGAATGACACGGCATACACCTCATTTCCCCGCTATTACAAGCACAATTCTATTATAAAGCATTTTGCATGATTTGCGGAGCCTTTTTCATCAAGATATAAACAACAAACGAGAAAGCGCTCTTTTAGTACAGGTTATGACATCCATGCATATGATGTAATGGGATGTTTGGAAATAAATCAGCAGAAATGGATGTGATTCGTTTGGATGTAAGGGATCAAATATTATCCGGTGCGATTGGGACTTCCTGCGATGCGGGAGATGATCTGTATCTGATCCAGCTTCGTTATGTTCTGCCGCAGATATTAAACGCCTACTCCGGTTGGAGTTCAAACCTTTATCTTGAGAACGGCATTACGGTAACAGGCGTCATTCGCGAGCTTGTTCCGCGCGCCGAACATGCGATGCTGCTGCGCGTTGGCGCTGACCAATACGTTTCGTTGCTGAGAGTTGCGGCTATA
>CAZJYV010000036.1:0-13622 GCA_964550295.1 uncultured Clostridium sp.
CAACAACACCATGGTCACCATCACCGATCTGCAGGGCAACGCCATTGCGTGGGCTTCTGCCGGTGGACTCGGCTTCCGTGGCAGCAAGAAGAGCACGCCGTTCGCGGCGCAGATGGCCGCCGAAACGGCAGCGAAAGCCGCTATGGAGCATGGCCTGCGCACCGTTGAAGTGTATGTCAAGGGACCCGGCTCCGGACGCGAATCCGCGATCCGCGCGCTCGCCACGACCGGACTTGAGGTCAACATGATTAAGGACGTTACGCCGATCCCCCACAACGGCTGCCGTCCGCCGAAGCGCAGAAGAGTTTAAGGAGGCAGACGAACAAATGTCAAGATATACGGATTCCGTTTGCAAACAGTGCCGCAGGGAAGGCGTTAAGCTCTTCCTTAAGGGTGACCGTTGCTATAGCGCCAAGTGCGCGATCATCAAGCGCAACACCCCTCCGGGTCAGCACGGCAAGGCCAGGCAGCGCAAGCCGAAGGAATACGGCACGCAGCTTCGCGAAAAGCAGAAGTGCCGCCGCGCCTACGGCGTGAGCGAGACCCAGTTCAGGAAGTACTTCGACATGGCCAGCAATATGCGCGGCGTAACGGGCGAGAATATGCTCTGCCTGCTCGAGCGCAGGTTGGACAATGTGGTTTACCGCCTCGGTTTCGCGCCCAGCCGCCCCATGGCGCGTCAGTTCGTCAACCACGGCCACATCCGTGTGGACGGCGCGAAGGTCGACATCGCCTCCTACCTTGTCAAGGCGGGCCAGGTGATTTCCGTTCGCGAAAGCAGCCGCGACGTTCCTTACCTCAAGGATCTTCGTGAGCAGGGGGTCTCCAAGCCCGTGTCCAAGTGGCTCGAGCTTGACGCAGAGAAACTCACAGGCAAGGTTGCCCTGATGCCCAGACGCGACGATATCGACCTCACCATCGAGGAGCACCTCATCGTCGAGTACTACTCCAGGTAATGACTGAACCCGCGACCCTTATCGACTGGCCAAGTATCAAGAGAGGGGAGAAAGCAATGATAGAAATCGAAAGACCCAAAATAGAGTGCGAAGACATTGCCGAGAACTATGGTCGTTTCATCGTCGAGCCGCTCGAAAGAGGCTTCGGCACGACGCTTGGCAACTCTCTGCGCCGCGTGCTGCTCTCGAGCCTGCCCGGCGTCGCTGCTTCGTCCGTCAAGATCGACGGCGTGCTGCATGAGTTCACGACCATCAGCGGAGTCAGGGAAGACGTCACGGAGATCGTGCTAAACCTCAAGGAGCTGATTGTGAAGCTTCACGGCGAGGGCAGCAAGAAAGTGATCATAGACGCATCCGGCGAGTGCGAGGTGAAGGCCGGCGATATCATCGCCGACTCCGATGTGGAAATCATCAACACCGATCTGCACATTGCCCACCTTGGCCCCAACGCCAAGCTCTACATGGAGATCATTTTAGAGCATGGACGCGGTTATGTTTCCGCCGAAAAGAACAAGAAGTCCGACATGCCCATTGGGCAGATTGCCGTGGACTCCATTTTCACCCCCGTCCGCAAGGTTAACTTCCGTGTGGAGGATACCCGTGTAGGTCAGATCACAGATTACGACAAGCTCACCCTTGAGGTGTGGACCGACGGCAGCATCAAACCCGACGAGGCGGTCAGCCTCGCGTCGAAGATATTGACTGAACATCTGCTACTCTTCATCAACCTCACCGAGCATGTCCAGGGCGTGGAAATCATGGTTGAAAAGGAGGAGGACAAGAAGGAAAAGATTCTCGAAATGACCATCGAGGAACTCGATCTTTCCGTCCGCTCCTATAACTGCCTCAAGCGCGCGGGCATCAATACGGTTGAAGAACTCGTCCAGCGCAATGAGGAAGAGATGATGAAGGTGCGTAACCTCGGCCGCAAGTCGCTCGAGGAGGTCCAGCAGAAGCTTGTCGGCTTGGGTCTGTCGCTCCGTCACAACGAAGATTAACGAAGGAGGATATAGAAATGCCTAACCGTAAGCTTAACATGCCCAGCGATCAACGTAATGCCATGCTCAGAAATCTCACCACGGCGCTGCTTTGGAACGGAAAAATCGTCACCACCGAGGCCCGTGCTAAGGAAATACGCCCTATCGCCGAGAAGATCATCACGCTCGCGATCAGAGAATATAAGCACACCGTTTCCGTTGAGAAGGAAACCCGCAACGATAAACAGCAGATCGTCAAGGTCACCAAGACCAACGACCTGCCCGGCAAACTCCAAGTCCGCAGACAGATTATGTCGTATCTGTATGATATGCCCCTGCCCCGCAAGGACAAGGAGAGCAAGAAGGAATACGCCGAGCGCGTGAAGGAAACCCCGCATCCCGTCGTGGAAAAGCTCTTCCGTGAGGTTGCGCCCAAGTACGACGGACGCAAGGGCGGCTACACCCGGATTCTCAAACTCGGGCCCCGTCGCGGTGACGCCTCCGAGATGTGCGTGATCGAGCTCGTCTAAACCAACCGATACGCGGCGCGCCCGAAGGGCGCGCCGTTTTTATAACGCCGATTATGGAGGTAAACCCATGCTGTTTTCCCTTTTTGGCATTGCGCTGACGATTGTTTTTATTTTAGGCATCGTCTTCGCGCTGGTCTATATCGCCAAGACGGGCATTCCGATCTGGAAGCCCCTCGGGCTGGGCTTTATCAGCATGACGATCGGCTATTTCGGCGCGTCGTTCCTGCTGCTTGCCGTCAACGCCATCGTGGAGTCATTGTCCGGCCATTCCTTTATCGATGACCCGCAGGCGGCGTTCTACCTTTCGCTGACGACTGCTGTGCTGATCGCCTGCCTGATGTTCCTCATGCTCAAAAAGCCTTTGCGCACACGTACGAGCGCTTATGAAGCGCTGGTGTTCGGCCTTGGCATCGCTGCCCCTACGCTCGTTTACAAAGCGCTGGGCATCACGTTGACCCATATCGCCTATATCGCATCCGGCGCGGATTACGGCGCCTGTGCGCTGCTTGTGCTCAACGGCACCCTCCAGATGGCGTTGGCGCTCTGCGAGGCGTATCTGGCGGTTCTGCTCGCCTACATGATCCATAAAGGCAAAGCGGTGCCGGGCTTTGCCGCCGTACTGGCCGCGGAGCTTTTGGTATACGCAGGCGGCAGCACGCCGGACGCGTTTGGATGGTCGGCATACATCGGCCTTTTTACAGGCGCCGTCGTATGCGCTGCGGTCGTTTTCATCGACGTCAAGGTATGGAAAAGCTTCCCGCCTTTCAAGCGGGGCGAGCGGACGCGCCGCGGAACCGCCGGCAGCATCCCCTGGCCCGATCGCGGGGAGGACGGGCGGTAACGGATGCACATGGAGCGCCACGGATGTTGCGCGGCTTTTCCAAAGCAAAGCACGTCTTCCGTGCCTGTGACATAATATATACCGTAACACAGCATCGTGTCGGCATTGGGCGTGCGCGGAAAGCTACCGCAGCGCGTAGCCCATGCGATGGGTTTTCACCCCGGCGATGTGATCAGTAAGGCCGACTCGCGCTTCCCGAAATGCCGGCGACCGTACCGGGAACAACGCTGGAAGCTCGCCGATACCCCAAAGGACGCCGGGGCTTTCAAGATGGCCGGAATTGGTTTAATCTTCCTTTATTTTTAGGAAGCATACCGATTCCGGTCTTTGCGCACAATCAAGAACGCCGCACGCTCCCGCGTGCGGCGCTTGCTGTTCTGTGGGTTTATATCGGATTTTTTGCGCCTTCGATGTGTTTTTTGATAGCCTCAAAGCTCTCCGGGCTGATGACGTGCTCAATTCGGCACGCGTCATCCACGGCGGTTTCCTTGTCCACCCCAAGCTTCCTCAGCCAGCCGGAGAGTACCGTGTGACGCTCAAACATCGTGTCGGCGATCGATCTGCCCGCGTCGGTCAGCGTAATATACCCGTCGTTGTCCATTTCGATATAGCTGTTTTCACGCAGCTTTTTCATGGCAACGCTGACACTCGATTTTTTGAAATCCAGCTCGCCTACAACATCGATGGAGCGCACCTTGGGATAGCGGCGGCTCAGAACAAGAATCGTTTCGAGATACATTTCGGCGGATTCCTGTATTTTCACCCGATTCATCTCCTTTGGCGATGAGATACTTTTTACAAGCATAGCATATACGTTTGTCTTAAGCAAATAGGCGTTTGCCTATTCTTTCCTTTTCGCAAGCTCTGCAAGCGCAGGGAACTTTTTAACGATGTAGGAGTAGCTTTTGCGGTTATGCGGAACCATGCATTTGCTGCAATCCTTAACGCCCCGATCGGTATAGCTGAAGTTGCCGCCGCATTTATCGCCCAAGGCATAAAGCGGACAGTAGCAGAACAGGCAATTAAAATCCTCAGGATGTTCCGTCGGATGGCACGGGAAAAACTCGCAATCCTTATGGTTGAAAAACGAGTATTGGCAATCTTCGGGAAGGGAATGGAGCGGGTCGCATTGTTTCATCTGGTTGCCTCCTTTATGTTGCCGGTCTTTCAAATTGCGTGATGATCGCGCTGATTCGCCGCGTGCAGTCCGCAGAGCGGTCTCCGGATAACCTCCACGAATCGGACAGAGGAAAATAGATCCCGTCGCGCGCATCCGATCCCATATCCCAGGTTCCGTCCGGCAAGCGGTTGACCATGAGCCAGTCCCGTACAAACCGAAGCCTTTCGCGCGCGTATCCGTTTGGGTAGGCAAGCAGCAGTTCGATCGCCGAAAGATACCGGCTGGTCAGCTTGGAGTGGAACGTCGGCGGCAGATTTTCAAGGCACGCGCCGTATGTGTAATAGATGCCGTCCCCGTGCGAAACGATGTGGTCGAAATAAGCCTTCTCGATGGCGGGTGCGATTTCACCCGCGAGCAGAGAAATCGGATAAAACGCAACAAAATCGATCAGCCTGCTGCCCTTTGGCTGCCTGCCGACAAGCGAGCTGTATTCCTGCGCATAATCTTGCGCACGAAACGTGCCGGAGGCAAACGCGCTCTCCATCATGCGGCGCCATTTTTGAGCAACGACGTTCGCTTGCTGGTCGTTCGCGTTAAAACGTTTGATCCACACGCTGAGCATCAACTCGACGTAAACATCCCAGTCATGCGATTTTTCGCGGCGATCCGGGATCGCGGATGTTCCGATGAGACAGGCGCTCAGGTAGGAAAGGGCTTTTATTATTACGGGATCATCCTTAGTGAAGCCGAGGATCTCCAGCCGCCGCAGCGCCTGCTCGGTGGTGATCGGTCGACTTGGTGTTGGATTGCTCAACGTGTGGAAAGAGCCCCAGCTTCCGTCCGCCAACTGGAGGGCGAGGATGCTCCTTGCCCATTTGCCATCGCGGTAATCGCCCATCATATCCCCTTTATGAACTGCTTCCTTGCATTTTAGCACAGAAACCCGCGCGTTCCAACCCCAAATAACAACGGGATACGCACCGAACGCTCGTGCAATTTGAAAGAAGCGCCGGGCGATGGGCCCGGCGCTTCTTTTGTTTCCGCACATCTTATTTTCCGGCGGAACCGTATCACAAAGGGGAAAAAGACATGAATCAGACCTGCGCGGCAGGAACTTGCGGTTTATCGGACGGGTTGATCTTATTGACGTTGTTTCTCATGATGAAGAACACGCCCAGCGCGCAGGCTTCGATCACGATGACTAAAATACCGATTGCCGCAATGCTCATGTTGTCATACATCCAACCCATCAAACTGCTGCCGGCGAGGAAAGCAAGACCGTAGGCGCAGTTGAAAATGCCGTATGCCGTGCCGCGCTTTTTGAAGGAAGTGATGTCGGCAATGGCAGAGCGCATAATGGTTTCATGCGCGCCCATGATGATGCCGAACACCGCGAAACCCGCAATGACGATCCATTTGTTCTCGCTGAGCACGAGGAAGGGCATCGCCATCGTAGCGAACGGGATGAAGATGAGCGAGAGCAGGCCGGCCTTTTTGTTGTTGCGCTTTTTCTTAAGAACATCGTAGATCCTGCCGATGACCATCGCCATGACGGCATCCACGATCATCGCGATCGAGTACATCAGGGTGATCTGGGAATCTGGCATCACGCCTTTATCTTTGAGGTGGAAACCGATGATGCTGAAGGCCACGAAGCCGAATGTGGAGAGGAACGCGAACACGCAGTAGATCCAGAACACGGATGTGAGCTTATCCGAGCCGCGGTCGATCGTTTCTCCGTCGCGGGTGAGGTTGTATTTGGATACGCGGCGGTACGCCACATACACTGAACCCATAACGAGCGCGAATGCGAGGATCAAAAGCTTATAGCCAAGCTGGTACGCCTGTTCGTCGGTTTTGCCGGTTATGAGGAACACGAGCGTGAACACGAGAGGGCCTGCGAACGCGCCGAGCTGATCCAGCGCTTCCTGTAAGCCGAACACGAAGCCTGTGCCGACATGATTTTCTGCTACCTGCGACAGGATCGTATCTTTTGGCGGATTGCGTAACGCCTTGCCAATGCGCTCGAGCAGAACCAGTGCGCAAAGAATGGACCAGTTGGTCGTTAAGCCCATCATAGGCACAACACACAGCGTGCCGTAACCGATGAAGATAAGCAGCCAGTGCTTGCCCGTTTTATCGGAGATGCGGCCGGATAAAAGCCTGAGCGCATAGCCCAGAAATTCGCCGATACCGTAGATGATGCCGACTTTCGTCGCACTGATGCTGAGCAGGTTGAAATACTGCCCGTTGGCGCTTCTGCCGCCCTCATAAATCACGTCGCCGAAGCAACTGATGATGCCGAACATGATCACAACCGCGATCACGCTCTTGGCTTTGGCGTCAAACCTTGGCTTTTTGACCAAATCTCCCATGTGGACCAACCCTCCCGAATAAGTAATGATGTGAACCCATGCCGCAGTTGAACAGAACGTTGTCTTTTTCCGACCTCAGTCGTCGATGTCTTGAAAACTCCGTTTTCCCGCGTCTTTGGATTTTTCATAAATCTGATGAAGAACTTTGAAAAAAATGCCGAGTTCTTCCTCATCGAGATCCGCGATCAGCCAGTTGTAGAAACGGATCTCTGCGTCTTCCGTGGCTTTTTTGATGTCGTCGTCCTTTTCCGTCACATAGAGGCGCTTTGTGCGCCGATCCTGCTCTCCGTGTTCCCGCCTGAGATATCCTTTTTCCTCCAGGTTGGCGACCATCCGGGCGACCGCCGCCTTGTCGATGTTCAACCATTCGCTCAGGTTTTCCTGATTGGCGCCGGGATTGTGCCGCACGAAATGCAGGCATTCATATTCCGCATAGCTGATGCCGTAGTTGCTGATCGCCTGATCGGCATAGCGACGCACGGTTCGACCGATCTTCGTGATATCCCTTACCGTACCCGACATACTGCACACCTTCCAATCTGAAATGATTTTATCGGATAATGGTTGCCGAGTCAACTATAAATTAGTTGTTTAGTCAACTTTTTAGTGCCATCTGGTGCCGTTGATAAAAACGGCTTTTGCCCGCGCTGTGTAGGAGAGGGGGAATGCGTTGAAAACCGCGATGTCGGCATCCTTTCCGGGCCGAATCGAACCCAGCCTGTCCCCCGCGCCGAGGATACGCGCCGTGTCGCAGGTGAGGGCGCGCAACGCGCGCCGTTCATCAAAGCCGGCGGTTGGCGATTGCCGAGCTCAAGATAATCGCATACGAATTCGGATTTTGTCCTCCCGCCGCATTTGGCGGACGAAGCGAAAGCGATCATTGAAGCTATAGAACTCCTTCTTCAAGGTCTTTGATTGTTAAGAATTGCGCATCCGAGGGGTTAAATGATTATAGTAAAGTGGTTCGTTAATGCAAACTAAAAATCAACAAAATTCTTAAACCCCGCTGGATAAAAGAATTTTAAAAATACCTGTTGACATGAACGTTACGTCAAGGTTTATAGTCGTATGCAGGGGGTGAGAGCATGGAGTACAGCGTTGAAAAACTTGCAAAATTATCGGGCGTAAGCGCGCGCACGCTGCGTTATTACGACCAGCTCGGCCTTCTTGTGCCAAAGAGAATCAGCTCAAACGGGTACCGCATCTACGGCAAGGCAGAGGTGGACAGGCTTCAGCAGATTTTATTTTATCGGGAGCTTGGCGTGCCGCTTGAGGAGATCGCGCGGATGCTTTCAAAGGGGGATTTCGATGCTGGGGCGGCGCTGCAAAACCATCTGCGCGCGCTGCTCGACCGTCGGGACCGGATAGACGCTATGATTGGCAACGTTGAAAAAACGCTTAAATCGATGGAAGGGGATATTATGATGACGGATGATGAAAAGTTCGACGGTTTTACGAAAAAGCTCGTCGATGATAACGAAGCGAAATACGGAAAAGAAATCCGCGAAAAATACGGGGAGGAAGCGATCGACCGCTCCAACGCGAAGCTGCGCGGCATGAGCCGCGCGCGTTATGCGGAGGTGGAGCAGCTTGCACGCGAAGTGAATGAGGCGCTCAAAACCGCCTTCGAACAGGGTGACCCCGCCGGGGCGCTCGCGCAAAAGGCTTGTGCGTTACATGGGCAATGGCTCCTGTGCTATTGGGATCAGTACAGCAAAGAGGCGCACATAGGCCTTGGCGAGATGTATGTGAGCGATCCGCGCTTCACCGCCTATTACGATCAAATCGCGCCTGGTCTGGCGGTTTTTCTGAGGGATGCGCTGCGGGTTTACTGCGGGGCGTGAAGGACTCCGCAGGAGGAGAGCGCACATTCGGCGGAATCTATCTGCTCCAGCGCGGATTGAATCTTTTGCACCGTGCTGATATTCCGCGAGGTTAAAAGGCTTTTGTATTGCTTGTGCCCCAAAACTTTCGAACCGAAAGCGGAATCCGCCGTCATGCCCTTGGGCACTATCCAAAAGGCTTCCCGCCCGCGCGGAATCAGCCGTTCTTCAGGCGCGCGCTGCACGGATTCAAAAAGCACGGCAAGCTGCTCCGGAATCGAGCTATCCTCGCAGAAGAGTACATAAAGGTGGCAGCCGTCCGATACGGAGATGTTTTGCGCCGCTTTGAGAATATCGCCGATCTCATCCGCACCGCGCAAAAAAACGTGCGCATCATACGCAAAGCGACGGCTAAGCGCCGCCTCGGCGGCGGCTTTGAGCGATGGCATTGGCGCAGGTGCGGCCGCTGAAAAAACGACATTCCCCGTGTTGAGCACGGTTTTAACATGGGTAAAACCCAAATCGACAAAAGCGGATTGCAGCTCGCTCATGCGGATGGTGACGCCATTCACGTTCACGCCCCGCAGGAGCGCGCATAATGTTGCGCTCATCGTATATCTCCCTTTTCTCTTTTACGGTTCATCGATAAACATCCGGAACGCGCTGGGCAGCGCATAGGTTTCCTCCAGCGCGCTGCGGTCCGCCCATACGAATCGGTCGGGCTGCGAGGCGCATTCGATATAAAAACACGTCATCTCCCACCTGATGTGCGTGAAAACATGCGTGCGCATGACGCTTTTGACGATGGCTGCGGGCCGCGCGCCCCATTGCGAGGCGAGGTCGAGCGCTTCCTGCGCTGTGCATTCGCCCTGCACGTTGGGCAGTTCCCACATGCCCGCGAGGAGGCCCCGCGCATCCCTGCGGCGCAGCGCTACGCACCCGTTGTGAAGCAGAAGGAACACCGAGCGCGCTTCCGCCCTTCTGCTCTTTTTCTTCCGCTTAAACGGAAAACGCGAAACCGCGCCGCTGCGGAATGCGAAGCAAACCCCGTTCATCGGGCAGGCGGCGCATAAGGGCGCTCCGTTGGGCAGGCAGATCGTTGCGCCCAGTTCCATCAGGCCTTGGGTAAAATCGCCGCACCGCTCGACGGGATAGATTGCCTCGAGCGCAGCTGCAATGTCCGCTTTCATGCGCGGGGTGTCGACCGGCTCCGCAATGCCCGCAATCCTTGCAGCGAGGCGCAGCACATTTCCGTCCACCGCGGCGCAGGGCAGACGATAGCAGATCGAAGCGATTGCCCCCGCTGTATAGGGACCGACGCCCGGCAGTGCCAGCAACCCTTCGCGGGTAGCGGGAAAGCGGCCGCCGCACTCGTATACGATCATTCGCGCGGCTTTTTGCAGGTTGCGCGCACGGCTGTAATAGCCCAGACCCTCCCACAGTTTAAGCAGCTTTTCCTCATCTGCTTCAGCGAGCGCCTCAACGGTCGGCAGTGCGTCGAGGAAGCGCACATAATATCCGCGCACAACCTCTGCCCGCGTCTGCTGAAGCATGATTTCGGAAACCCATACGCGGTATGGGTCGCAATCGTGCCGCCACGGCAGCGCGCGTGCGTTTTTTGCGTACCATTCCGGAACGAGGACGGCGAGCGCGGGGTCCAATACGATTGGCCGCGCGCCTTGTTCCGCCGGGCGGATGCCGTTTGGGTCGCTTTGTTGATTCATCTCGTTTGTTATCTTTCCCTATCAACTGATACTTTCATTATAATACGGAGCATGCAGTCCGTAAATCATCAAGCGCGCTTGTTTCGCGCAAGCGCTGCGTAAAATAACGTTAAGAATGCGTTAAGGATTGTGTCGTATCGTAAATTATTAAACATACTTATTATGATAGAATCATTTTTTTACGCGGGAGGAAATGGAGAAAAAACCCTGTAATAATCGTATATTATTTGAATAATACGATTGGACATACATAAATATTTACATAATCTGAGCAAAAACAGCAACTGATCCATGCGGCGACAGGTGTTTCTCTGCACGGATGTTTGTGCTAAGATACATGCAACCTTGATACGCCTGAATAGGGGCTGTCTATTATATCACCGGACCGTTCACCCGCTTTCCTGATGCATCCCCTGTACGGCATGGAAATCGCCGGCAAGCATTACACGGATCGAGCCGGATCGCATTTGAAGCACGCGGCTTTCGCCTCCTCCGAGCCGGCGGGAAGCGGGGCGCCGGGCGCATTTCGTAAACCTTCTATCGACAAAAGAACGGAATTTTATATTGTAACGATCATGCCGCACCCGGCGGATGTTGAATCATACAAAGAAGGAGATGTTATTTTGCGTTATATCGGCAAACGACTGCTCATTGGCGTTTTATTGATTCTGTGCGTGTCGTTCCTCGTATTCAGCATGATGTACCTGATGCCCGGCGATCCGATCACGCTCATGGCGGGAGAGCTTGCAAATCAGGATAAAATTGCCGAGCTGAGCGAAGCATACGGCCTCAACCGGCCGCTGCTCGTGCAGTATGCGGACTGGCTGCGCGGCATCGTCATGGAACATGACTTTGGTATTTCATTCAAATACAAGCTTCCGGTCTGGGATCTTGTGAGCGTGCGCATCCCCATAAGCCTGCGGCTGACCGTGATCACCGCGGCGATCCAATATATGATCGCCGTACCGCTGGGCCTGTTGTGCGCATACAAGAAAGACTCCTTTTTCGACCGGTTCACGGTGAACACGACCCTCTTCATGACCTCGGTGCCGACGTTTTGGATATCCGTCCTGCTGATGTTGGTATTTGCGGTTAAGCTGCAATGGCTGCCGCTGAGCGGATTCGACTCCTGGAAGCATTACGTGCTCCCCATTACGGCGGGCGTGATAGGCGGCATCGCAAGCACCCTTCGCCTCACCAAATCCGAGGCGATCGACGCACTCAACGAAAAATACGTCGCCACGGCCTATGCCAAAGGCCTGAGCAAGCGCGAGGTCATGGTGAAACATGTTTTGCGCAACTCCCTTATTATCATCTGTGTGCAGATCTCCCAATCCCTGCCGTGGCTGATTTCGGGCTATATCATCATCGAAAAGATCTTCGCCATCCCGGGCATGGGCGGGCTGATGATCAACTCCATCATCTATCAGGATTTCAACGTGGTGCAGTGCATCATATTCCTCATATCCATCATGACGGTTATCTGCAACATACTTGCCGATATCGTTCTGGGCATCCTCGATCCGCGCATCAGGATATCGACCGGCGGAGGTGACAAGTAATGAACGCAAGCCCGTGGAAAGAATTTTTACGCTCCTGCTATAAGAACATCAACTTCATGGTCGGCGCAACGATGCTGATGAGCATCATCATACTCGCGATCTTCGCGGAGCAGATTGCGCCCTACGACTTCGACGAAAACGACATTTCGAGCCAGATGAAGGCGCCCAGCGCGCAGCACCTGCTCGGAACGGATAAGATGGGCCGGGACCTGTTCAGCCGCATCGTTTACGGCACGCGCATCACCCTCAAGGTCGCCCTGATCGGCGGCTCAATCGAGCTGGCGCTGGGCGTCATCGTCGGATTGATCTGCGGCTTCTACGGCGGGCTGGCCGATAAAATCATGCTCTTTTTCGCGGATCTCACATGGTGCGTGCCCGGTATGATTATGGCGCTCGCGGTCGTGACGATCATCGGCTCGAACTTAACCAACGCCATCATTGCAATTGCCTTGGTAAACTGGGCATTCATGGCCAGAACCGTGCGCGCTAAAACGATGTCCCTCAAGAATATGGCGTTCATTGAAACAGGCGTGGCGTTCGGCGAAAACGGGGCGGCGCTGATGTTCCGCTATATTCTGCCCAACATCGTGCCCGCGCTCATCGTGCTCGTTTCCATGGCACTGCCGGGAACCATCATGTCCACAACCACCCTCTCCTTCCTCGGCGTCGGCTCACAGCCCCCCTCTCCCGACTGGGGGTTGATGGTGTCGGACGGCATCACTTATATCACGCGCGCGCCCTGGCTTGCCATCTATCCCGGCCTCGCACTCGTTTATACGGTGCTCAGCTTTGCCATTCTGGGCGAAGGTCTCCGGGACCTGCTCGATCCGCGCATGAAGTCCCAGGGTTAAGGAGGTATCTGTTATGAGCGAAGAACTCTTGAGGCTCGATCACGTATCCATCGATTATCGCGTGAAGGACGGCTATCTGAGCGCTGTGCGGGACGTGACCTTCGGTATCAACAAAAGCGAAATTTTTGCCGTCGTCGGCGAATCCGGCTGCGGAAAGTCCACCATCGCGCATTCCATCATGCGCCTGCTGGGAAATAACGCCCGCGTCGGCGGCAATATCTTATTTGAAGGAACGGACTTGACGAAGCTGTCCGACGGCGAGCTGACCAAGGTGCGCGGCCACAACATCGGCATGATTTTTCAAAATCCGCTGGACTCCCTCAACCCCGTATACGCCACGGGCGAACAGGTGAACGAGGCGATTTTGCTCGACGGCGTCAGTAAGCTGGACGGCTGGCATAAGGTAATCGAGCTGTACCGCGAGATGAAGATGCCGGATCCCGAAAAACGCGCCGAAGCATATCCACACGAAATGAGCGGCGGCATGCGCCAGCGCGTGATGATCGCCATGATGCTTTCGAGGAACCCGCAGCTTTTGATTGCGGATGAACCCACCACCGCGCTCGACGTAACCATCGAAGCGCAGATCCTCGAGATCATCGGCCAGCTCAAACGCGAATTTAACACCGCGGTCATGCTCATCACCCACAATTTCGGTCTCGTTGCCGAGGTGGCGGACCGCGTGGCGATCATGTACGCAGGCGAAATGGTCGAACAGGGCGATGTGTTTGAAATTTTCGATCAACCGGTACATCCCTATACCCGCCTTCTGATGAAAGCGCTTCCGCGCATGAGTAAGCACGAGGGAAGGCTGCAGACCATCGAGGGCACGGTTCCCCGCCTGACGGACAGCAAGCCGGGCT
>CAZJYV010000037.1:0-13393 GCA_964550295.1 uncultured Clostridium sp.
TGAAAGATGGGTTTTACGATTGGCCACGCGGCGGGCGAACCGCCCGGCATCATAGAGGGACCCTTGAGCGCGCCCTCCTCGCCGCCTGAAACGCCCGTTCCGATATAGAGGAGGCCCTTGCTCTCCACATAGGCCGTGCGGCGGATGGTATCCGGAAAATGGCTGTTGCCGCCGTCGATGATGACATCGCCCGGTTCGAGCACCGCGAGCAGCTTTTCGATGTAATCATCTACGGCCTGCCCTGCCTTAACCATGAGCATCACCTTGCGCGGCTTGTCGAGTGCGTCCTTCAACTCATCCAACGCGTGGCAGCCGACGATGTTGTGGCCCTTCGCGCGTCCGTTGATAAAATGATCCACCTTGTCAAGGGTGCGGTTGTACACTGCAACCGAAAAACCCTTCGACTCCATATTCATCACGAGATTTTCGCCCATCACGGCGAGGCCGACGAGGCCGATATCCGCCTTTTTCATATAATCGCTCTCCTTTATCGTTTGACTCTTGCGTTGCCCTTGTAGATGCTCCAAACCTGCTCCTCGTCCGCGGGGGTGGCGTAATCGTTGAGCTCCGTCACCGCCAGTACGCCGCTCGCCCATGCAAACTGCAGGCATTTTTCCGGTGCCCAGCCGGAAAAAACGCCATAGAGCAGGCCGCCTGTGAAGCCGTCCCCGCCGCCGATGCGGTCCAGCACCGGGATCTCGCGCGGTTCCTCGATGAACCATTCGCCGTCCGCATAAAGCAGCGCGCCCCAGAGATGCTCGTTAGCGGTCTTCACCTCGCGCAGTGTGGTCGCAAAGTATTTCGCGTTGGGGTATTTCTTCGACGCGGCGCCGATCATGCCCTTGAAGCCTTCGATCTTCGCGGCGAGGCCTTTTCCGCCCGCCTCCGGCCCTTTAAGACCGAGGGCAAGCTGGAAGTCCTCCTCATTGCCTACGAGCACGTCCGCAACGGCAGCGATACCGTCGAAAATCTGCCGGAGTTCCTGCTCGCGGTTCTCCCAGAAGGAGGCGCGATAGTTGAGGTCGAAACTCACGAGCGTGCCGTACTTTTTTGCTTCCTGAGCGAGCTTCGCGCAGAAAACGCCCGTTTCAGGCGAGAGCGCGCAAATCAGGCCGGAAATGTGCAGGATGGATACGCCTTCCTTGCCAAAGATGCGCGGGATGTCAAAATCCTCAATCGCAAGCGTCCTGCCGACCTCGCCCGCACGGTCATTCCATACGCGCGGGCCGCGAAGACCGAAGCCGCTGTCCGCAATATTGAATTGATGCCTGTATCCCCACGGGCCGCCCTGCGGAACGCTTTTGCCTTCGTAACGGATGTTCCTTGCGCGGAGTTCGCTCTGTATAAAAGCCGCAACCGGGCTTGCCTCGACGAACTTGGTGAGCACAAGGCACTCGTGACCGAGCGACGATGCAATGTTGAGCACGTTTGATTCCGCGCTCGTCGCCTGCAGGCAGTAGAGCTTGGAGGTCTGCACGCCCTGCCTGTTTTCCGGCGTAATGCGCACGCCCATGCTCGTGGGACATGCGACTGCGTAACGTTTGCTTGTATTCATATTCCTTACCCCTTGCTTGATTGTTGTTGAAGTGGTTGTTTTCTAAGTTGTTGCTGAGTAGCCCGCCGCATCCCCGGTTCGCAAAAACAGACCCCGAGCATCTGACGTATTTTTATTATAATGGTATTTCTGTAAATCTTCCATGCGTGCATTGCCCGCAACATTGCGTAAATTGCCCTGTTGTGATAGGATATGCTTCGGAGGGTTGTATGAGCGTCATCAAGCGGGATGAATTCCAGCTCCGGCAGCATATGTTGCGGGAGGATTACGAGATTTATCATTATGTGGACAGCAGCGAGCTGCACGTTTCGCTGCATTTTCACGACTTTTACGAGTGTTATTATCTGCTTTCAGGACGCGTGTCGTACCAGATTGACAACCATGCGTATACGATGACGCCGGGCGATTTGCTTCTCATCGGGCCCAACCAGCTCCATCGTCCGCTCATCAGCGACGGCAAAGTTCCTTACGAGCGGGTTGTGCTCTGGCTGACGCGGCGCTATATCGAACAGCTCTCCACGTCCGAAACGGATCTTTCCAGCTGTTTTCGCAGCGAACAATACAATCTGAGCCGTCTGCCCAAACTGCGCCGTTTTGCAATCGAACAGCGTTTGTTTTCTCTGCTTGAGGCGACAAACGGCGATGGGTTCGGCAAGGATGTGCTCTGCAGGAGCCGTATCATGGATCTGCTTGTTGAGCTCAACCGCGACTTTCTCGAAGCAGCACCTTCCCCCGCGCGCGCGGGCGTAAGCGTGAACGCGCTGGTTGAGAGCGTTTCTGCCTATCTGGACGCGCACCTCGCGGACCCTGTGAGCCTCGATGCGCTCGCCTCCAGCGTATACCTGTCCAAATATTATCTTGCGCGTACGTTCCGCAGGGAAACGGGCGTGACCATCTTCCAGATGCTCATGCAGAAGCGTATGATTCGTGCGCGTAACCTCATCCTCGAGGGAACGCCGCTTGCCGCCGTTTCTTCTTTATGCGGTTTTTCGGATTACTCGGGTTTTTACAAGGCGTTCGTGAGCGAATACGGAGTATCCCCGCGCGCCTACGCCGGACAAAGCGGCGGATAAACCGCTCCTTCAACCTGCACGATATTCTTTTTGCCGAGGTTTATGATTCTATGTCGTTTCTACATGCCGTTCGGGATTTTTTCAGGCGCGAAACCGTTCTTTGCATCGCGGCCGCGTGCGCGCTCCTTTCCATGGGTTTCGTGCCGCCGGACGCGGGATATCTCACATATGTGGACTTCCGTGTTCTCTGCCTGCTCTTTTGCCTGATGGCGGTGGTTGCGGGTTTTCAGGAATGCAATCTGTTCTGGCTGCTCGCGCAGCGGCTGCTTACCGGGCGGATGAACCTGCGCGCGCTGATGCTTACGCTTGTGCTGCTGCCCTTCTTCGCGTCGATGTTCGTCACAAACGACGTTGCGCTTATCGCCTTCGTGCCTTTCGCAATCCTCGTCCTGCGTCTGTCCGGCCGGGAACGGCATTTACCCTGGATCGTCGTGCTGCAAACGCTCGCTGCCAATCTGGGCAGCGTGGCAACGCCCGTGGGCAACCCGCAAAACCTGTATATCTTCGCAAAATACGCGCCGCACGCTGGGAGTTTTTTTGCCGTTGTGCTGCCCATCGCCCTATTGAGCCTCATTTTGCTCGCCCTTGCAGCCATATTGTCCGACAGGGGCGTTGCGGAAGTTCATTTTGAGGAAAGGGCAGAGATTCGCTCGCCCAAGCTGCTCGCGCTCTACCTTGTTCTGTTCGCACTCTGCCTGCTGAGCGTATTCCGCGCCGTTCATTATCTGATTGCAACGGCAGCCATGGCTGTTTGTCTGCTCGTGTTTTCCAGAGGTGTCCTGAAAAAAGTGGATTATTATCTGCTTTTAACTTTCGTGTTCTTCTTCATCTTTTCCGGCAACGTCGGAAGAATCCCCGCAATCAAAAGCGCCCTCGCCTCCATGCTGGAGGGGGACGCTCTTCTTACCTCTGCCTCGGCAAGCCAGCTTATCAGCAACGTACCTGCTGCCGTGCTGCTTTCCGGCTTTACGGAAAACTGGCGCGCACTGCTGCTGGGCGTGGATATCGGGGGCCTCGGCACGCCTGTCGCCTCGCTCGCGAGCCTGATTTCCCTCAAACTGTATGCACGTTCGCCCAGCGCGCAAGCCGGTAAATACCTCGGCCTGTTCATGGCGGCAAACGTCGCCTTTCTCGCCCTTTTGATGCCGCTTGGTTATCTGCTTTTAGCGCTCGGCCATAACTGATTCACAGCGCCGCAAGCTCGATTTCGCCCTTGACGCCGAGTTGATTCCCTGCGATGGCAAGCGCTCCGACCACGCCTTTGACGCAAAAAACTTCGTTGAGGGCGTTTTCAATATCCGTTTCCGACCGGATAAGGTTGCCCAGTTTTGTCGCCGCCGCATCCGCAAGCGCAGGGTCACGGGCAATCACGAGCGCTGCGTCCGCACGGCCGAAGCTGAGCGAATGGCCGAACGTACCCGATGATGTACACACGCCGAGGCCGTCCTCCGGCCTGATTTTCACGCCGAGCTTGCCGGAAAGCGGGTTCGTCCCCGCAAAGACGGCGACGACGCGCTCCTTCATTCCCTGCAGATACAAATCCCCGCCGTTTTCGACGATTACCTCGGCAGAACGTTCCGCGAGCGCCCTTCCCACCACGCCTCCGACCGCGCCGGCCACTGCCGCCATCGGTCCGACGGATGCGCATGCGGCGGCGTTGAGCATGGAGAGCACGAGCGGCGTTTCATCCCCGCGCGGCGCAAGAGGAACGAGCGATGTTAAAAACGCGGGTCGCGCGGCGATTTCCTCTTCAATCTCCGCACGCGCGGCGGCACAAGCACAAAGCGCCTCCTCATGAAGGGGACGCAGTGCGCCGATATGCAGATCCGTTTCGGATACTGTGATCCTGAAATACACGAGATCGGCCGCGCGATGAAGCGCGCGGTAAAATGTTCTATCAGAATAACGGTCACCCGTCATTCGTAGAGATCCAGCCGGATGGAGCCGGTCGGGCAGGCGCCGATGCACATCTCGCACACCACGCAAGCCGCGTTGTTGAAGGAAAGCTCCGCCGTGTCTGCATCGAGCGAAAGCGCCTTGGGCTGGCACACTGCCGTACAGGCGCCGCAGTGTACGCAGGTTTTATCATTCCACACGACGGCCTTCGAGAGGATTTTCACGTCCACACCCTGGTCGATGGCAAATGCAAGGGTGCGCTCAAGCGCTTCCTCCTCGCCGCGCATCTCGAGGATGGTACGCCCGCCGGTGCCGGGGCGGATATCAGCCTGCAGTATCGAAAAGACGATATCAAAATTTTTGGCGAAATAATAAATCATGGGCTTGGATGCCGAATTCGCATCGAATTTAAGCCGAACCTTGATCGATTTTTCCATATCAACCCTCCAGTCCCTTTTTGACGGTATCGAGCGGCAACGGCGCGACACGCTCGGTTAAGAGGAATTCCCCGCTGCACACCTGCGCCTTGAGAAGCGCCGCGATGTCGCGCGCCTTTTTAAGGCTCGAAAGCGGTGCGGTGGGAATTTTTCTGCCGAGCAGCTCCATTTCGCCGCTTCGCAGCTCCGCGTAGCTGACGCGCGGGCGCAGCTTAGGCCGACTGCGAAGAGGAACGGAATAATCGTAAACCTCGGTATACAGCTGCTCGTTGGAAGCGGCGAGGCGCGCCATCATATCCTCATCCAGCACGGGGAAGGGGATGCCGATGCCTACGTACAGCGAAATGCCGTACCCGTCCATCACGGCTGCCCGGATGAACTCCGCGGACATCTTTTTCATGTCGCCGACGAGCGCGAGCGTCGCGCCGCCGATGTGCTCAAACCCGTCCGCATCCTTGGATACGGAGGGGAAGCACTGCGTTCCCTCCCATGCGACATAGCCCTGCGCGCCGCCGAAGAATACGCGCGTGCCGATGCCGACCGTACGAAGCTCAGGGTCTTTGAGAAGCGGACTCAGCTCGCCGGAGGTCGAGTAGGTCGCGTTCGCGCACCGCGGGAGTAGCGTACCCATATAAGTTTTGATGATGCGCTCCGATGTGTTTGTCGCGCAGGAATAGTTCTGGTAGGCGTTCCTGGGGTTGAACAGGAAACATTGGTTCATGCCCGCAAGTGAAACTTCCGTCTCGATGTCGCGGCGCGGATAGCAATCCGTGCCGTAGCTCGATGCCGTAAGTTTCACCGACTTGCCCGCGATCAACTCCTCGATCACATGCGCGCCGCCATAAGCCATGCCCTTCGTTTCGCTCAGTTCCGTCGCGCCGATGAAGCAGTCCACGGCGGCAAGCCCCGCATAGGCGGAAACATCGTTCAGGGAAACGCGACACATGCGGATCAACGGTTCCGCGTGGCCGAAATTCAAAAACGCCCCGCTCGAGCACATCGGCGCGAAAGTACCCGTGGTGACAACATCCACGCGCTTTGCCGCCTCCCGCACGCCCTGTTCCTTTACAAGGGCAACAACTTCCTCCGCCGTCATCACGACGGCTTTTCCGGATTTGACCTTTTCATTGATTTCTGCGATCGTTCTTGGCATCTGGACCCTCCATATAAAAATGAACCTGCGCAATATCCGCGCGGGTGATTTGCCGATTGGCTGTTATATATACATAATAAGATAGCGTACACGGCGTTGGATTTCAAGCGCAAGATGCTTTTTTCAGCAATTACCCGTATAAACGTGTTTGAGTTTTTCGCGCGCGACATCCCGCAAACGGAAGATGGTTGAAACCGGTGTGGGCGCTTGATCCCGCATTCGATAGCAGGGGAAGAAGCGGCTGATATGCAGCGGCATCGTGGGATCGATGGAAGCAAGCCATGCAGCCTCCTCCTCCATCCCCTGCTCCGCATCGTTGAAGCCGGGCACGATGAGCGTCGTCACCTCAACGTGGCATCGTTGTGCGGATAGAGTGATCGTCCGTTTGACCGTATCGAGCCAGCCGCCGAGCGCACGGTATTTTTCTTGCGTAAACGCCTTGAGGTCGATGTTCATCGCATCGATATGCGGCAGAAGCTTGATGAGCGGCTCCTCACAGATTGTGCCGTTGGTGACGAGCACGTTCACAAGGCCCGCTTCCCGCGCGAGAACCGCGCAGTCAAGGACGAACTCATAACCCACGAGCGGCTCGTTGTAGGTAAACGCGATGCCGATATTTCCGCGCGCCTGTTCGCGCAAGGCGGTGCGCACGAGTTCAGCCGGGGTAACATCGACCGTTTCCGCCTCGCTTCCTGCCATAGAGATCGCGCTGTTCTGGCAGAACGCGCAGCGCAGGTTGCAGCCGTAACTTCCGGCGGAAAGGATAAAACTGCCCGGATGAAAGCGCGCAAGCGGTTTCTTTTCAATGGGATCGAGCGCCAGCGATGTGAGCCTGCCGTAATTTGCGCACACAACTTTGCCGCCTTCGTTCTTTCTGGCGCGGCAGAAACCCGTTCGCCCCTCCTCGATTGCGCAGCGGTGCGGACAGATTGCGCAGACGGTTTTCACGTATGCCTCACCACCTCAAAGCGGAACAGCCTCACAGGCTCGTCCGAGCCGATGCCGGCCTTTTGCCGCGCGACCTTCACCTGTTCCTTTGCGGTATCGATTCCCGCAAGGTCGGGCAGCAGCAATCCGCGCCTGGATCCGCGCTGCACGATCACGCCGTACCGCCCGGGATCAAGCTCCCGCTCGGAAGCGATTTCCTCCGCCTCACCGAGCACGTCCACGCTGTATATGAGGGAGGCTAGTTCATCCTCCTGCACCGGTTTAAAACGCGGATCCTCGCTCGCCGCGGAAACCGCGTTATATAGGATCTCCTGCGCGAGATTCGCGCGCACGGGTTCGATCGTGCCGATGCAGCCGCGCAGCCGTCCATCCTTTTTGAGGGACACGAATGCGCCCGCCCGTCTTTGCAATAATTCCCCGGGTAATGCATCGGGCATATTTGCGCGTTTTCCCGTCCGGATGAAGGTTTCCACGCTCATGCGCGCAAGCCGCACATAATCATCCTCAGCGGCTTTCCTCGCCTGTGCCTCTTCCTGTGCCGCGCGCTCTGCCCGGTCGCCCAAGTCGCGGCTTTCATCCGCTCCCGTCGGATAAAAGGACGCCACCGCGTAACCCACGCCGAATGGTCCTTCATAGGAGAGCAGCTCGCTTTGCACGGATTGTCTGTCCAGCGCGCCCGCCATAATCCAGAACGCGCGCAAACCGCATTCAGCCGCTTCCTCGCACAGCGCAGGATCGAGGCGCAGGAGCGTTTCAAAGTCCGCTTTGTGAAGCGCCTGCACCGTTTGCCGGTCGAACGCCGGCCCTTCGGCCGCAAACCCGTATGGACCATCACGCGTAAGCTTATGGGATAGATCCCCGCTGGCGATCAAAACGACGCGGCGCTCAAGTTCCTCTGCCGTTTTAGCAACCATCTGTCCGAAATGATAATGCACAGCGGCGGAAAGTCCCGAGAACCCGGTGCGCACAATCCGAACATCCGCCTTATACTCGTTCAGGAAATGCAAGGGGATCATCGTGCCGTGGTCGAGCATCGGATCCCGCTCACCCAGCGTACCTGCAGGGATGCCCGCCTCAGCGCAGTTGCTGGATAGCGCCCGCGCAAACGCCTGATCGTATTGCGCCTGCACGCGCACCTGAGGCGCACCGAAGCCGGAGAAGCTGCCCTTTGCCCCGGCACCCGGCGAAATGTGGAAGTAGTCCGCGTAAACGACTGCGTGCGGACTGACAATCACAACGGTATCTGGCTTGAGCTCGGACACCCGCTTCATTGCGGCTTGATAGGCGTCCGTGGTTTTTTGGATTTTGCGTTCTTCACCTCTGCCGATTTCGGGCAGGATGATGGGCGGATGCGGTACGGCGATGGCCGCAAGCAGGAACATACGATCACCTCCCGGAATGAGCTGCCTTTTCGGCTTCATTATGGACGAAACCGGCTTGAAAGTAAAGCTATGCGCGCTGTTTACCGCGCAGGGCGCTTTATGTTATCATTTTGATGAATCAGAGTGACATTCATACGGAGGTTTGCATGAAAATACTCGTCAGCGCGTGCCTGCTCGGCGTCAATTGCAGATACGACGCGAAGAAAATCAATATAGGCGCGGATATGCACAAGCTCATGGAGAAACATGAACTCATCCCCTTCTGCCCTGAGGTTTACGGCGGGCTGACGACGCCGCGCGCGCCGTCGGAAATCCGGAACGGCCGCGTATATTCCTCCCAAGGCACCGACGTGACCGAAAACTTTACGCGCGGCGCGAACGAGGCGCTGGAACTCGCGCAGCATATGGGCTGCAAAGCGGCCGTGCTGAAGGAACGCAGCCCGTCCTGCGGCTCGGGCAAAATCTACGACGGAACCTTTTCTGGCATTCAGATCGATGGGGACGGCATGACGGCAGCGATCCTAAAGAAAGCAGGAATTCCGGTTTTTGGGGAAACGCAGATAGGCCTCCTGCTTTAAGTTGGCGGATCACCCCTGCTTGTCTTCCGTTTACAAAGCCCGCGCCGATATGGTATAACAATACAGGAACGGGCGCTTTTTGGTTTGAGGCGACCCCTTTCCGACAGGAGGATATCATGCAAAAGTTCACCGTTGCGGTCGCAGGCGCGATGGGCGCCGTTGGCTGCGAAATGCTCAAAACCCTCGCGCAGAGGGACTTTCCCTCCTCGCGCGTGAAGGCGCTGGACATACCGGAGAACGCAGGCAAAAAGGTTCCGTTTGGCAACGCTGAGCTTACGATCGAAACATGTGAAAAGCAGGCCTTCGCCGGCGTAGATATTGCCCTGTTCGCCGTGAACGCGGACGTGAGCCGAACGCTCGCGCCGGAAGCGGTTGAAATGGGTGCAACCGTCATCGACAACTCCAGCGCATGGCGCATGGACGAAAACGTCCCGCTCGTCGTGCCGGAATGTAACCCTGCCGATCTTGTCCGGCACAAAGGCATCATCGCAAATCCAAACTGCTCTACCATCATCGCGCTCGTCCCTCTTAAACCCTTGCATGATTATGCGAACATCAAACGAATCGTGGTTTCGACCTACCAGGCGGTCAGCGGGGCAGGCATGAAGGGCATTGAGGAGCTGACACAGCAGGCGCGCAGCCTCATCGAAGGAAAATCCATACAACCAGCCGCATTCACATACCAGATCGCGTTCAACCTCATCCCTCACATCGATTATTTTGAGGAGAACGGTTACACCCATGAGGAAATGAAAATGGTGAGCGAAAGCCGCAAGATCCTCAGGGTGCCTGACCTTCCCGTCAGCTGCACATGCGTGCGCGTGCCGGTTTACCGAAGCCACAGCGAAGCCATCACGATTGAAACGGAGCGGGAGTTAACGCCTGAAAAGGCGCGTGACCTCCTCCGAAAAACACCCGGCGTCAAGCTGTACGACAACCCCTCAAAAAACGAATATCCCATGCCTGTGGATACTTCGGGCGGCGATCTCGTATGGGTCGGCCGCGTCCGCAAGGATATTTCAGCCGAAAACGCCCTCGTTTTCTGGTGTGCGGGCGATCAACTGAGAAAAGGCGCGGCACTCAACGCCGTTCAAATTGCCGAAAAGCTGATAGAAATGGAGCTGATTTGAAAATGGGTAAAATTGCAGTCGTCAAGTTCGGCGGCACATCAGTGGCCGACGACAAGGCAAGGGCTTGCGCGATGGACCGCATTCGGGAGTACCGCACGGCAGGCTACGCGGTCGCAGTCATCGTATCCGCGATGGGGCGCATGGGTGCGCCATACGCGACAGACACGCTTTTATCCCTCGTGCGCGGCAACGATACGCTGCCCGAAACACGGGATATGCTCATGTCCTGCGGCGAGACCATCTCCGCTTGCGTATTCGCGGACGCGCTGTGCAAGGAGGGCATCCCCGCCGTTCCCATGAACGGCATGACCGCAGGCATCGAAACGGATGATGAACATCTGAGTGCCGAGATCACGGGTATGAATACCACCCCCGTGCTGCGCGTATTGGAAAACGGAAAGGTTGCCGTCATCACGGGCTTCCAGGGCGTTTCCCGGCAGGGACACGTCACAACGCTTGGGCGCGGCGGCAGCGACACCTCAGCCGTGTTCGTCGCGGGCTTCCTGAAGGCGGATGAGACGGTCATCTACACGGATGTGCCGGGCGTCGCCGAATGCGACCCGCGCATCGTACCCCATGCGCGTTTCCTCGATGAGATCGATTACGACGATATGCTCCTGCTGGCGCGCCTCGGCGCGGGCGTTGTGCATCCGCGTTCGGTTGAGGCGGGCAAGCGCTTCCATCTTCCTGTTTGGGTGCGCTCCACCTTCACGACGGAAGTCGGCACGAAAATATGCCCGACTGAACATAAATCCGCCGGATTCGTAGGAATCGCCCTGAAGCACGTTGGCGATCATGATGCCGTGAGCATGGTTTACCGCGATGCCTCGTCCGTCATCGGCGACGTGCAGGCGCTGCTGCCCGGATTCACAACCGTTCTCGAAGGCGATGCCGTAACCGTCACCCTGCCCAAAGCGGAAGCAGCCGATGCCGCCAGAAAGCTTTATGAGCGCTTTTCCCTTGCATAACCAGAAAGGAAGGATTCATGCAGAAACAGATCTTTGAAACCTATGAAAGCGAAGTGCGCAGCTACTGTCGCAAGTTTCCCGTTGTGTTCACGAAGGCAAAAGGTTCGTTCCTCTACGATGAGGGCGGAAAGGAATATATCGATTTTTTCTGCGGAGCGGGTAGCCTTAATTACGGACACAACAACGATTTTATCAAGGAGCGCGTCATCGAATACCTGCAAAACGACGGCATCGTACATGCGCTGGATCTGTACACGGATGCAAAAGGCAGTTTTATCGCGTATTTCACAGAAAATATCCTCAAGCCCCGCGGTCTCGATTACAAGCTCATGTTTCCCGGCCCCACCGGGACCAACGGCATCGAGGCAGCGCTCAAGCTTGCGCGCAAAGTAAAAAAACGGCAGAACATTTTTGCCCTCATGGGGTGCTTCCACGGCATGACGCTCGGCGCGCTTGCGCTCACTACGGACGAAGCAGCCCGCGCGGGGGCCGGCGTGCCGCTCGGAAACGTCACGCACATTCCGTCGCCCTACATGTTCCCGGAGCTTGACACCATCCGGTATATGGAAACCATCCTTGAGGATGATCATTCCGGCATCGAAAAACCCGCGGCGCTGATTATTGAAACGCTGCAGGCAGAAGGCGGCGTTTACGCCCTTTCAAACGAATGGATCAGGCGCGCAAGGGAGCTTTGCGACAAGCACGACATGCTGCTCATCATCGATGAAATTCAGGTTGGCTGCGCGCGCACAGGCCCCTACTTCGCTTTTGAACGTGCCGGAATCAAGCCCGATATCTTCGTGATGGCAAAATCCATCGGCGGCATGGGTCTGCCCTTCGCGCTTACGCTTTTCAAGCCGGAGCTTGACATCTTCACGCCCGGCGAACACAATGGCACCTTCCGCGGCTTTCAACCCGCGATGGTCGCCGCGCAGGCCGGGCTCGCATACATGCTTGCCAACAATATTGAAGAAGAAACGTGCCGCAAGGGAAAACTCGTTGCGGAATACCTCGAAGCAAACCTGAAAAAGATCAGTCCGGCAATTCCCTTCCGCGGGCTTGGCCTGATCTGGGGCATCGATTTTGCGGCATTCCCCGAAGGTACGGCAAAGCGCGCAAGCCGTGCCTGCTTTGAACGTGGTCTTGTGATTGAGCTTGCGGGGCGCGGGGATTGCGTGCTCAAGCTGATGCCCGCGCTCACCACCGATGACGCAACGCTCATCCGCGGGCTGGATATTATCATGGACGCGATCGCTTCGCTCGGCCTGTAACCTTCTTCTTTGGGACAAAAAGAATCCGCTCCGGGTCAACCCGAAGCGGATTCTTCATCTGCACATTTGGCAGTTTCGTTTAAAAGATGCTGCCGACGGCTAAAATGCCGTGTGCAAGATCATCCCGATAGCGCGGATGGCCCTCGCAAAGGCTGTTGTAAACAACGCCGTCGTCCCCGCCGCGTCCGGTTGAGTGGAGATAGATCCCCTCTCCCATATACATGGCCACATGCCCTTTGAAAAAGAGCAGGTCGCCTCTTTTCATGTGCGCGGGGTCAATTTCATGCACCGGATACCCCTCCTGTATGCGCGCGTTGCGGTAGAGCTTCACACCGCACAGCAGATAAGCGCTGGAAACAAGACCCGAGCAGTCGATGCCGAGCGGGCTTTTCCCGCCCCAGCGGTACTGCGTGCCGAGGTACAGCTTTGCTGCCTCCGCGACCGCGTTGCGCAGGATTTCCTCTCCCGCGGCGGGCTCTCGGTTCAAGCGACCCAGGTGGGACTTTTTGATATACCCTTCCCTCCCGCCGATCAGCCGCACTTTCGCGCAGCCGAAAGGTTCCGCGCAGTCCTCCACAACCTCCACGGCCGCCCCGCGCAGCAGCGTTTCCAGTATCGTGGAAACGTACTTGGGCTCAGAAAGCACGTCCGCAGACGGGCTCCATACAGTGCGGATATCCCCGGTTTCATAGCGGGCGATCTCCGTGCCATCCCCGTCGATCAGCAAATCGCGAACATTTGCGTATGTTTCGTACCGGTACGGCGCGTTGATTTTATACCAACCGCCGCCACAGTCCTCGAGCAGATCCACGATATGTCCGTACCAACCCTCGTCGTCCGGCTCGGCATCCCATGACGGGCCGCATAAATACGGGGCGAGCGGAACCTTGATGATAGCCTTTTGATTCATACAATTCCCTTTCCTTTGGGCAGAAGGGCTTCCTATCCCGGACGCCCTTTCTCATAGGATGTTTATTGCGCGATCCACGCGCGGTATTGCTC
>CAZJYV010000038.1:0-5161 GCA_964550295.1 uncultured Clostridium sp.
TTAACGCATCTTCCTCTGATCCTCCTGTTGGCTATCGTCAACTCATTCTGCGAGGGGCTGGTGTTCCGCTGTGCGATTATGGGTCCCATCAAGGGGGTTTTCGGTAAGCATTTTGTGCTTCTGCTGCCCGCCGTTTATTTTGGCATCGCCCACTCGCAGGGCATACCCGGCGGCATTTTAGGCGCGGCGATGAGCGGTATACTCGGTTATTACATGAGTCTGAGCATGTATGAAACAGACGGGTTTGTTTCGGCATGGATCATTCATTTCATGCAGGATGTAGCGGTTTTTTCAACGCTTGCGCTGCTTGGTTAGCGCCGCCCCGCCGCCTTACAGCCGCAAAATAATCCGGCGGCGCATATGCGCCGCCGCGAATAGGATTTCGTTCTTTTTGGAGTGCGCCGTTTGATTTATTTAGTTGCTCACACCCAGCGCGCTCAGCGTGGCGTTCACCACCGTCAAGCCCGGCGTGATATCGATGATCGAGTTGGTTGAAAGCACAACCGAATATGTATATGTGCCGGGGTCGAGGTTTGAGTCGAAGTACTGGAACGCGAAGGATTCGGATTCCAGCACAGTCACCGTTGTTGCGAACGTATAAGTCGATCCGACGCTGATCGGAGCGCCGTTATCCTTAATACGAAGAATCTCAAAGTTCAGAGTGACGGAAATGCCCAGAGGCAGATTCACGATACCGGTGAAGGTCAGCAGGATCGAAGGGTCATATAGCCTGTCGGCATCCAGAGTAACGCTCACCACGCTAATCGGGTCGGAAAACAAAGTTGTTACAACGGGTAAAGGACCGGCGCCGCCTGTTGAAGCGTTGAGCACGGTGTTCACGCGCGACATTGACGATACACACGAACCACTCATCTTATTGTTCGTCTCCTTTTATATTAATCAGCAGAATTTTATGATTCGGCTGTGATGCTACATATTATTCTATATAGACGGTATATGTTCAAATCATCTCTTGTCTTTCAGATACCGCTCAACGCCCAATCGGTAATAGTCGTTGCCCATGCTGTCGATGACGACAGTCAGGGGCATATCCCGCACCTCAACGCGGCAGACCGCCTCGCTGTCAAGGTCATGAAACGCGATCGTTTCTTTCGCAACGATGCATGTTCCGTTGAGCGCGGCGATACCGCCGACCGCGCCGAAATAGACCGCTCCGTTTTGCATGATGCTCTCAATTACGCTCCGTCCGCGTTCGCCCTTGCCAATCATAGCCAGAAGTCCGTGCTTCAGCAGTGCCGGGGTATAAGCGTCCATGCGCAGGCTTGTCGTCGGCCCGAAAGAACCGGAAACATACCCGGGCCGCGCAGGTGTCGGTCCGACATAGTAGATGACGGCATCTTGTAGATCGAAGGGAAGCTGTTCCCCTTTGGACAGCAATTCGGCAATGCGCTTGTGCGCGGCATCCCTGGCGGTAAAGATCGTGCCCGATAAAAGCACATCATCCCCCGCTTTGAGTGCGGCGAGCTGATCCTTCGTCAAGGGCGTTTGCAGCTTAATCGGCATCGCTTTCTCCTTCCAGCACGGCGGTTTGAAAGCGCGCCACATGGCAATTGATATTGACGGCAACCGGCAGCATCGCGATATGCGTCGGATAGGCTTCCACCGCCACGGCCAGCGCTGTCGTATCGCCCCCATAACCCGCAGGGCCGATGCCAAGTCGGTTGAGCTCAACAAAAATCGCCTGTTCCAGTGCGGCATACCGCATATCCTTGTTCGGCTGGCCGAGCGGTCGCAGCAGCGCTTTTTTGGCGAGCGCGGCGACCTTGTCAAAACTGCCGCCGACGCCGACGCCCACGACGATGGGCGGACATGGGTTGGAGCCTGCGAGCCGGACGGTTTCCACCGCAAAATCGATCACGCCCCGCTCCCCGTCGGAGGGCTTGAGCATGGCAAGGCGGCTCATGTTCTCCGAACCCGCGCCCTTGGGGGCGACGGTGATCGTCATCCTGTCGCCCTCAACGATATCATAGGTGATGATCGCGGGCGTGTTATCGCCCGTGTTTTTGCGTTCAAACGGATCGGAAACGACGGATCGGCGCAGATAGCCGTCCGCGCAGGCGCGGCTGACGCCCTCGTTGATCGCGTCCCTGAGGCTACCCGCAACATGCACATTCTGCCCGATCTCCACGAACACGCAGGCGATTCCCGTGTCCTGACAAGCCGGAAAAACGCCCTGGCGGGCTATTTCGCCGTTTTCGATTATCCGTTTGAGTATGCCCTGCGCAGGCGGCCAGCTTTCAGCATCCCGGCAGGTCTGTATCGTCCGTGTAACCGACGGCGGCAAGTGATAATTCGCTTTGATAAAAAGCTCCCTGACCGCGTCGGTCACCCTCTGCGCGTCGATGATCTTCATTTGCGGACCGCTCCTGATTGGATTGCTGCTTCGGCGACGCGCCTGGCAACGTTTTTGGCAACGCGCTTGTCAAAGGGCGAGGGCACGATGTATTCGGCGCGCAATTCGTCATCCTCAATCAGCTCCGCAATCGCGTAAGCGGCGGCGATTTTCATTTCGTAATTGATATCCCGCGCGTGTGCGTCCAACGCGCCCCGGAATATGCCGGGGAAAGCCAGCACGTTGTTGATCTGGTTGGGGTAGTCGCTGCGGCCTGTGCCCATAACAGCGACGCCGGCCCGTATCGCGTCGTCATACATGATTTCCGGCATAGGATTCGCCATGGCAAACACGACAGAGCGCGCATTCATGGTTTTGATCATGTCGGGTGTGAGTACGTTAGGTACGGATACGCCGATGAACACATCTGCCCCGACGAGCGCGTCAGCAAGGGTTCCGCTGATGTTTTCCGGATTGGTCACCTCGCAAAGCATTTTTTTATGGTCGACGATACCTTGTGCGCGCCGTTTATGCAAAATGCCGTATTCGTCGCAGGCGACGATATGCTTGACGCCAAGCTCCAGCAACATTTTGATGACCGCTGTGCCCGCGCTGCCCGGTCCGCTGAGAACAACCCGAATTTCGTCCAAACGCTTACACACGAGCTTGAGCGCATTGATCAGCGCCGCCGCAACGACGATTGCTGTGCCGTGCTGATCGTCGTGAAAAACCGGAATGTCCAGCTCTCGCTCCAACCTTTGCTCGATTTCAAAGCAGCGGGGCGAGGAAATATCCTCAAGATTGATCCCGCCGAATGTTGGCGCAAGGTAGGTTACTGTTTTGATGATCTCCTCCGGGTCGGTGGTCGCAAGGCAGATGGGAAAAGCATCGATCCCGCCGAACTCCTTAAACAAAATCGCTTTTCCCTCCATAACGGGCATGGCGGCTTCCGGCCCGATATTGCCCAGCCCAAGCACCGCCGTGCCGTCCGACACAACCGCAACGAGGTTGCCCTTGGCGGTGTAGCGATAGACGTTCGCTTTATCCGCGGCGATCTCGCGGCAGGGCTGCGCCACGCCGGGCGTATAGGCTGTGCTCAAGTCCGCGCGGTCGGCAAGAGGCACCTTGCTGACAACGCTGATCTTTCCCTTTGCTTGTTCATGCAGTTCCAACGACAATTTGTTGTAATCCATACACGCTCCTTGAGTCGGCATCAAGCCGTCCATTTGTCCGCGCGTCCGGCTTCCGGGACGAGCTTTATAGAACGCAAGCGCTATCATATAAATAGCGCTTGTCAGCAGATGCGGCCAGTGCCGCAACAGCGTTTCTTCACACCTTAACCTTTACGACGACCTTGATTACAGACTCGGATTGAACCGATATACACCTTGGCTTATGCGCATCCTGCGGAAAAAAGACCGCGAACTGCCCCGCTTCCAAGTTCAGCAGAGAACCGTTCTCCAGACTGCCCGTCACAACATCCTTCTGCGCCTGGTACGGTTCGAACGGATGCAATCCGGCGACATCCGCCCAGCCAAGCGCTTCCCTGCCGGAGCATAAATACTGGATATCGATATTCCTCCGGCATCGTTTCATAATACTGAACGGAAGCGTAAACATCGTCCCCGTCGATTTCATAGGTTCCGGCGGCGGGCATATTGTGCGCGTCCAGCGCCGCCAGATATCGGAACGCTGCGTCAAATCCCTTGTGAAGGGATGCGTACTGTTGTGCATGATTGAGTGAATCGCAAATCATTTGTTGCTCCTTTGTTTCTTAAAATAAATACCATCGATTTATAAATATCATCGGTGCGCGCTTTTTAATCGGATGCGTCACGCCTCGTTCCGCTCCATACCCTTGATGAGGTCCTTGATTGTCTCGGCGGCGAGGATCAGTCCCGCCACCGATGGAACGAAGGAAACGCTGCCCGGCACCTGCCGCCGCGCGGCGCATGTGCGCGTGGCTCCCGGCGGACAGACGCAGCCGTTTTTGCAGTTCAGCGCGCCGTCCTCGATGGGTTTGCGCGCTTCTTCTTTTGAATAGACGACCTTGAGCGATGCGACGCCGCGCTTCTTCAGCTCGCGCCGCATAACGCGCGCGAGGGGGCAGACGGAAGTTTGATAAATATCCGCAACCTCCAGCCGTGTTGGGTCGAGCTTATTGCCTGCACCCATGCAGCTGACGATCGGCACACGCACATTGGCCGCCCGCCCGATGAGCACCAGTTTGGAGGAAACGGTGTCGATCGCATCAACGATATAATCGAACAGCGTCAAATCGAACTGATCTGCGTTATCCGCACCATAGAAGCACGCATTGGCGGTCACAGTGCAGAGCGGGTTGATATCGAGGATCCGCTCCTGCATGACTTCGACTTTTTTTTTGCCGATCGTTTTATGGGTTGCGATCAATTGGCGGTTGATGTTGGTCAGGCATACCTGATCGTCGTCGAACAGATCGATGGCGCCGACGCCCGCGCGCGCGATTGCTTCCGCTGCGAACGAGCCGACGCCCCCGATACCAAATACGGCCACGCGCGAGGACGCGAGCTTGTTCATCGCATCCCCCCCAAGCAGCAATTCGGTTCGGGAAAATTCGTTGAGCATGGTTCCGCCTTTCCAATCGGCCGTGGACTGCGCACAAAAGTGCCGCCCGTTGGCATCATACTATCAAACGCAACGTGCGTCAAGCGCAGGCATGCCGCCTCAAAAAGGGATGCGGCTCGTTAAAAAGGGTGCGTGTGAAAAGCGCTTTACAAATACAACCATTAGTTGTATATTGTTTATGAGGTGATGATCATACTTTCC
>CAZJYV010000038.1:5171-13354 GCA_964550295.1 uncultured Clostridium sp.
ATTAAGCTAAGAGAACTGCGAAAAGAACGGAAACTCACCCAGGGCGAGCTTGCGGCGCGATTTGGCGTAACGCAGCAGGCGGTTGCCAAGTGGGAGGCCGGGCATGCGCTGCCGGAGCCGACGGCGATCTCCCGCATAGCGCAATTTTTCGGCGTCACAACGGATTACCTTCTCGATCGGCCGGATGCGTTTGCCGCAATCGGACCGGTTTCAAGCGTTCGGATCATCGGAACCGTAAAGGCCGGCTATCATGCTTTTGCTCTTGAAGAAGATTTGGGGAGCGCGTTTGCCGAGGTAAAGGAAGCGGAGGCATACCGCTATCTGCTTGTGAAAGGCGACTCGATGGCCCCTTATATTCGTGAGGGCGACCTCGCCCTCGTCCGGCTCCAATCCGACCTGAAAAACGGCGACCTCGGCGTCGTCATCTATGGTGACGGCGAGGCCACGCTGAAAAAATACCATTATGCGGACGGAACGGTTACGCTGGTTCCTTTTAATGAGGCGTACGCAACCGTCACTCTCAGCGGACACGAGCTGGATCGGCTGATGATTTTTGGCAAGGTTGTGGAAACCAGCACAAAATGGTGACAGGAGCGCGCACATGGATTTAATGGAAAAACTCACGATTCTGACCGACAGCGCAAAGTATGACGCTGCCTGCACCTCGTCCGGTGCGGACCGCCCCGGGCAAACCGTTGCGGCGGGCTGCTGCCACTCGTTTTCCGCTGACGGCAGATGCATCAGCCTGCTTAAGGTATTGATGACGAACCATTGCGTGTATGATTGCAAGTACTGCGTGAACCGCGCGAGCAACGATTGCCGCCGCACGGCGTTCACGCCCGATGAGCTTGCCGAACTGACCATCCAGTTTTACAGGCGCAATTATATCGAGGGGTTGTTCCTCTCCAGCGGCGTACTCCGCAACCCGGATTACACGATGGAACAGATGATTCAAGCGCTGCACCTTTTACGCAACCGGCATCAATTCGGGGGCTATATCCACGCGAAAACCATCCCCGGCGCATCGCCCGAACTCGTCCGCCGCCTCGGTCTTTTAGCCGATCGGATCAGCGTCAACATCGAATTGCCAAGCGAGCAGAGCCTGCGCCGACTTGCCCCGAGCAAAAAGAGGGAAGCCATCCTTGCACCCATGAAGCAGATTTATCTGGAAACCAACCAGAACCGGCAGGAGCTTGCCATCTACAAAAAGGCGCAATCTTTCGCCCCCGCAGGACAGGCAACGCAAATGATCATCGGCGCAAGCCCTGAAACAGATTACCAGATCATCACTCTTGCCTCCGCTCTTTATGGCAAGTACGCGCTCAAGCGCGTTTTTTACTCGGCTTACATCCCGGCGGTAGAGGATTCCCTCCTGCCCACGCTCGACGTAAAGCCTCCGCTCCTGCGTGAGCACCGCCTCTATCAGGCGGATTGGCTGATGCGCCAGTACGGTTTTAAGGCTGAGGAGATTTTGAGTCCCGAAACGCCGAATTTTAACCCCTATCTCGACCCGAAGTGCAACTGGGCGATCCATCACATGCAGGAATTTCCCGTGGATGTGAACAGCGCGTCGCTTGAAACTCTGCTGCGCATACCCGGCGTCGGCCCGACCAGCGCGCGGCGCATCGTCGTCGCGCGAAAAAACGGGCGGTTGGGGCTTGCGGAACTCAGACGCATGGGTGTGGTTTTAAAACGGGCGCAATATTTCATCCGCACATCCGACTGGCCCTCGAGCGCGCGGCCGGACAGGGAAACGACCGTCCGCGCGCTCATCGACCCGAACATCTATTCTTTTGGGGTGGAGCAGCTATCCCTCTTTCAAGATACGCCTGCCCTTCGTCCGCTGCCGGCTGCGCGGGAGGTACGGAGCATCACAGAAGCGGTTGAGGAGACGGTATTATGCCTGACGTCAAGCCTTTAGCGGTTCCCGCCGATGTTCTTTATACGTACGACGGGAGCTTTGACGGTTTTTTATGCTGCGTGTATGAGAGCATCTATGCCGGAGAGCTTCCGTTTGCAATCCAGCGCGAAGCGGATGCGCAGCCGACGCTCATGCAGGTGCGTTTCGTTTCAACGGATCCCGTGAAGGCGGAGCGGGTACGCGCCTCCATCCCCTCTAAAATTTCCGCCCGCGCGCTTGAACTTGTGATAACGGTTTTTTGCAGCTGCCTTGCGATGAAGGAACTGCGCATTTTAGAATTTCTTTTACAGGGTTACAAGGAGGGCGGAAAGCTATGCTACAAACTGGGCGACGCGGTTCTGGCGCCGCTGCTAAATGCGGAAAAACACCTGTTAAGCGAGGCACACCTCTTGCGGGGTTTTGTCCGTTTTGCCGATGTCGGCGGGGCGCTAGTCGCCACAATTACCCCTAAAAACGATGTTCTGCCGTTCATCGCGCGTCATTTCATCGGGCGGTATCCGCAGGAACAGTTCACGATCTTCGACAAAACCAATAAAACAGCGCTGATCTATCAAAACGGAAAGGCCGAGCTGATTCATGTGGACCATGTGGATTTTCCGGATGTTTCCGAAAATGAAGCGCGCTACCAGGCACTATGGAAACGGTTTTATAACACGATCTCGATCGAAAGCAGGGAAAATCCGCGCTGCAGGATGACCCATATGCCCAAACGGTATTGGGAGAATATGCTGGAGGTGTGTGAACTGCTCCCTCCGAACGGCAGGAAGCCGCCCATATAGGCGGCTTCCGCAAAGTTGTTGCCGCGCGCTGCGCGTTTATTCTGCCTGCATAAAGGGATAGACGACTTCGGCGCTCGGTGAGAGATTTTCCTTGATGACGCGCGCGCTCAGCCATCGATACAGGTTCAGCGCGCTGCCCGCCTTGTCGTTCGTGCCGGAGGCGCGAGCGCCGCCAAAGGGCTGCTGCCCCACCACTGCGCCGGTCGGCTTGTCGTTGATATAAAAATTGCCGGCCGCATTGCACAGAGCGTCGCTCATCTCCATAATGGCGGCACGGTCGGTCGCGAAGATTGCGCCCGTAAGCGCGTATGGCGACGCTTGATCGCACGCGCGCAGCGTTTCCTGAAGCGCTCCGTCGGGATAGACACAGATGCTCAACACCGGCCCGAAAATTTCCTGCGTCATAGGCTCTGTATCAGCGGTTTTGGAGAGGATGACGGTCGGGTAAACGAAATAGCCGCGGCTGCCGTCCACACCCCCGCAAAGAACCTCGGTGTCTGCCGACGCACGCGCCCGCTCGATATAGCCTGCGATGTTGTCAAAGGATGCTTTGTCGATCACCGCACCCATGAAATTCGTAAAATCGCGGACATCCCCCACCTTCAGGGTTTGAACGATTGCCAGCAGCTTATCTTTGACCTGAGGCCAGATGCTTTCCGGGATAAACGCGCGGGAAGCCGCGGAGCATTTTTGGCCCTGGTATTCGAACGCGCCGCGCACGAGCGCGCTCACCAGCGGATCCACCGACGCGCTGGCATGGGCGAAAACAAAGTCCTTGCCGCCGGTCTCTCCCACTAGGCGCGGATATGATGCATAGGAGGCGATATTCCGCCCGGTCTGCTCCCAGATGGACTGGAATACGGCCGTCGAGCCGGTGAAATGCACCCCTGCCATCGCGTGATGGCTCAGCACATGTTTGCTGACATCGCCGCCGCGTGAAGGAACGAAGTTGATGACCCCGTCGGGCAAGCCGGCCGTCTTGAGCGCCTGCATATAGTAATAGTTCGACAGCACGGCCGTCGTGGATGGTTTCCATACAACCGTGTTGCCCAGAAGCGCGGGAGCGCTGCCGAGATTAGCGCCGATTGCGGTGAAGTTAAACGGTGTAATCGCAACGATGAAGCCGTCAAGTGGGCGATACTCCTGCCTGTTCCAGATGCCTTTGCTGCTTTCCGGTTGCTGACAGAAAATCTCCTGCGCATAAAAGGCGTTAAAACGCAGAAAATCCACCAGCTCGCAGGCACTGTCGATCTCCGCCTGATAAGCAGTTTTGCTCTGGCCGAGCATCGTGGCCGCGTTCATTCTGGCGCGCATGGGTCCGCTGATCAGTTCCGCGGTTTTAAGGAAAACGGCCGCCCGCTGTTCCCACGGAAAGCTTTCCCACGCCGCTTTCGCGGCGAGGGCCGCATCAACCGCCTGCTTCAATTCCTTCTCACCTGCAACGGAGCATTTTGCCAAAACATGTCCATGATCGTGAGGCATCACGACATCGATCGTGCTTTCCGTAAAAATCTCTTTTCCCCCGATGATCAGGGGGATGTTGATCACCTGCGCGGCTTGCGCGTTCAGCTCCTTTTTCAGCGCCGCTCGCTCAGGGCTGCCCGGCGCATAGGCGAGGGCGGGTTCGTTTGCCGGACGCGGCACCTTAAAAAATGCGTTTGTCATAATCCGCTCCTTTTATTGATCGTTCGTTCCGTTTCCTTTACAGAAGGGTTCGTGTATAATAAGGTTGCGCGCTGCGGCGCCGTAACTATATCCTATCAGCTTGCCGCCTAGCCCGCTTTGCCGAATATGGTCTGATCGTTATCCGCATTTCAGCTTTTAACGATCCATCGGAGGAACACGATGCCCAAGCTAGACTGCCATGTGTTTGGTATTCCGCAACCCTCGGCCACACACGCGCACGAGTACGCACATATTTTGCTGCCTCTGACGGACGCGCTGATCGTGCAGATAGACGGTATTGATTATCACGTTACGTCGAAACATATCGCCTTTGTCGCACCCAAACGCGCACATCACTGCATATGCCCCTCCGAGATCATCATGATCAACATCCCGCAGAGCATGATAAAGAAGGAAGAGTTGGAGATCCCCTGCGCACAGGTATGCCTGCCGCTGACCGGATCGATGGTCGCGCTCAGCGAGCTGATCAAGCAAGAGGTACAGCGCAACCCCGAAGGCGATTCAGTGCGCTATTTATATTATTATCTGTACGACAAACTGGTTGAGAGCAACGGGATCAAATCCCTTCGTTACATCCACGAGCATTATTCGGAGGATATTTCTATTTCGGATTTGGCGCGGCTGGAAAACTACAACGTTTCGTATTATACGGACTGGTTCAAAAAGCAAACGGGAAGCGCCCCCTCCCATTATATCCGCAAGCTTCGTATCGATAAAGCCAAGGAGCTGCTTACATCCACCCGCTACCGACTGATCGATATCGCCATGCAGGTGGGTTACGCCGGCAACGCGGCGTTTAGCCGCGCCTTCCGCGCGTGCGAGGGTGTCAACCCGGCGCAATACCGCCATGCACAATGGGAAGAAAAATAATGCGCTTGCTTTACGCCTTTCCTTCGCTGTCCGCGTCAGACCCGTGTCCGGGAAAAACCTGCTGTTTGGCGTAATGCAGCAGGGCGACGAAAGCCAGCAAAATGGCAATTCCGAGAACGAAAAAGCCCGCGTCGGCCAGCCAGGGCAGAAAGACTTTGGCGAGGATGAGAGCGATGCCCATGTTAAAAAAGCCGGCTGCGGATTTGCCGAACCAGTCCGCATATACGACAACTTCTTTTTTAAAGAGAATGATGCCGCCCACGATCATAATCAACTCTTTGGCGAGTACAATGATCAGGATCCACAGGGGAAGCCACCCGCGCAGATAGAAGCAGGTAAGCGCCGTGAGCACCATCAGCTTGTCCGCCAGCGGGTCGAGCACCTTGCCGACATCCGTAATCCAGTTGTTGCGCCGGGCAAGATACCCATCGAGCAGATCCGTCAAAAAGGCCACCGTAAAAACGGCAAGGCAAGCCAGATAATGGGCCTTTATAAACAGGTAAGCGAATACACCTACCAGAAGCAGCCGGATTGATGAAAGGGTATTCGGTATATGCCGCATCTTTGCCTCCGTAAATGTAACTATCGATTATTATATCGCATAAGAAGAAATATCTCCAGCGTATTTTGTCGCCTTCGGGCAAAGCGCAAGTTTCTTACGATTGACAGGCGTTATACTTGGATATAAAATAGAAAAGTCAGTTTATTCAACGGGCGCTTGGACGCTGCCCGCACAAAGGAGTAGGAAACGATGCTTTCAAGGAAAACCACCATACGCGCGCTCGCACTGATGCTTGTCATCGCGCTTGCAGTACTTGCCCTGCCGGGATGCAGCGCTACAAATCCGAACGCGACAGTGCTTGTCGTCGGGGATATAAAGGTCGGCATGACCAAATATTACGGCCTGTATAATTCCTATAAGAACCTGTATAACGCCTATGGCATTTATGATGTTTCTTCGGCTGAGAAACTGCTTGCTTTCCAGGATAACATATTCGGCATGCTCATCGATAGCTACCTGCCCGTTTACCAGGCACACAAGGCCGGCGTAACACTCACCGCTGAGGAAGAAGCAACCGCTCAGTCCGATTTTCAGGATCAGCTTAAGGAATACCTCGACGGCTATGCCGAAGATGTGGATTCTTCCATCACCGACGAGGAAGCCATCTTCGATGCTGAAATGAAACTTTTCAAGAGCGACCTTAAGGAAAACGGCTGGTCTTACAAAGAATATACCGACATGATGCTCGATACCATCCGCGAACAGGCCATCGCAACGAAGTATATGAACAGCATTTACGCCGAGCGGGTGAATGTGACGGATGAAGACGTGCAGAACCACTACAACGAACTGCTTGCCCAGCAGCAGGAAGCCTATGCCGCCGACGCTGCGCAATACTACACGGATTACCAAGCTTACATCAGCAACGGCGACCAGCAGCCGCTCGTTGCGCCCGAAGGGTATCGCTTGGTTAAGCACATCCTCATCAAGTTCGCCGAGGAAGGCGAAGATAAGGATGTTGACGCCATCGTAGCCGAAGTACAGGCCAAGATCGACGCCGGCGAGGATTTCGACGAACTGATGAAGGAATACACCGAGGATGTCGACGCGAACAGCGAACCCAACAACCCCGACGGCTATCTGATCAGCACGGAAACGATGGATAAATACGATGAGGGCTTCTCAGCGGCCGCTATGGCACTCATAAACGTGGGCGATGTCACTGCGCCTATCGAGAGCGCGTACGGCTACCATTTCATCCAATACACCAGCGACGTGAGCACGACGCCCCTTTCACTTGACGAGGTAAAGGACGCCATGAAAGAAACCATGATCAGCGACGCTAAGAGCGCGATTGACACCGAACTGACCGAACAGTGGCTTGCTGAAACCAAGATCGTTAAATACTATAACCGCGTCAACAGCATTCGATAAGAGATATTCCTCCAAAGACAAATGCGGAGCCGCCCGATGGGCGGCTCCGTTTATCATACTTGCCTTATTCTTTGCGGCTTCCGTAATCTTCCCGAACCGCGTGCCTGTGCCTGTCCTCTTCCCTTTCCTTATGGAACAAGAACTTGACGCTCCAAATGCCGGCAAGCCCGACGAGGGTATAAAGGATTCGCGCGACCACATTGCTCATGCCTCCGAAAAGACCAGCGATCAGATCATATTGGAATATGCCGACAAGCCCCCAGTTGAGCGCGCCGATGATGATCAGGATCAATGCGATAGTATCCATAGCTTCTCTCCTTTGTTTTGTTAAACATAGGATACAGCTTCGTTCGGTTTTATATACCTTGGAATTTCATCTTTTCTTTTCGGGAAACAGTTCGATTGTAAATTTGTGAAAATCGATCGGCTCCATGAAGTCTTCTTTCATGAATTCCGTTCTCCGAAAAGCGTTCAGGTCGTTCTGATGTTTCCTGAGCAGCACGGGGCGCGCAAGATCAAGCGCGCCGCACAGCTCACCCACAAGCACGCTCCAATCCTCAATCGACCGCGGTCGTGCATCCGGAAACGTCAGCACCAGATCACGGAGAATTTTATTTTCGTCGCGGGTCGCGGCCCATATCTCCATATGCGATTCTCCCCGTTGTCAGCGTGTACGGATACGGAATCCGACCGCGCAAGCGTTCAGTATAAAAGAAAGGGCGGCCGCAGGCCGCCCTAGCCAATATCTATTATTCTTCCTCTTCCTCTTCCTTCTTGGCGGAGTCGATGATCTTCTTCGCCTCAAGCGCGGGCACATCCTCATAACGGATGAATTCGCTGCTGAAGGAACCGCGCGCCTGTGTCATGGACCGGAGATCCGTTGCGTATTTGAACATCTCGGAAAGGGGCGCTTCGGCTATAACCACGGTGCCTTCCTCGCCCGGATTCATGCCGAGCATCCTGCCGCGGCGGCGGTTGAGGTCGCCGATGA